>NZ_JBAGBW010000019.1 GCF_039822205.1 Thermodesulfobium sp. 4217-1 | reverse complement strand
GAAAGTGAGAGAAATTTCGGTAAATCTTTTAGCTTATTGAAAGCCATGGCTAAAGCAATTTTTTATGAAAATTAAATCAATACAACAACTCATCGGGGAATATTACTTATAATAAGTAATGCTTTCGCTCCCAAAGCTAAAGGTCGCATCTCCAGAGAATCTCAGGCTATCGTTTACAGATTTCTTTTCTAATGCTAAAACTTTAACGTCCAATGAAGATAGCTCAGGCTTAAATTCTTCCGCCAACTTCATAAGGGTGGCTATGTCGCTCGCATTAAGCCTTATCTTGTTACCTGTCTCATCTTGCCCTTTTTCAAAATTATTTAGCATCCTTGCCACCACCATTGCCATCTCATAACGCGTAGCAAGTCTCTTGCCTGAAAATGTAGAATCCCCATAGCCAACTATGAGTCCCTTTGACGCCTCTTCCTGCAACGCCCTATAAACCCAAGAGGAGGCAGGCACATCAGAAAATGGACCTGCCTGAGCCAAAGTAGGCATTATTAATAAAATTGATACAGTTAAAAATCCTAACAATAACTTTCTCAATCTCAATTCCTCTTTTTCCGAAATTCTTTGTTTACCAATGTATAAATTATACTTAAACTTTATATAAAAAAAATTAAAATTTCTTTAAACCAATTGCTGTTTCACAAGATATCTATGGTTAAAAGGTGAAATTATTCATCAAACACTTTATATATTGCGCTCATATCTTCCTCTGCATGTCTTTTTAAACCCTTTTTAAATGTTTCATTTACAGCAGCAAGAGTAGGACAATAACATTTAAATTCATCAGCAACGCTTACTGCAAATCCAAGATCCTTTTTCATATTTGCAAGAGAAAAATGAGTTTCAAAGTCGTCGTTTAAGACCTTCTTAATCTTAAACTCAAAATATGGGTTGGCAAGAGCGCCAGCATTCAATATGTTAAATACCATCTCAGGATCTAAACCTATCTTTTTGGCAAAAGCTAAGCCTTCAAGATAAGCTGTCAAAGAAGTAGCGAAAGCCTCGTTGTTCACGACCTTCACATAGGATGCCTTCGGAACATCGCCCAAGTACATTGCCTTCTTTGAAATCTTCTCAAATGAGTTTGTACACGCTTCAAAAGCCTCTTTGTCACCAGCAGCGAGAATTACAAGCTCGCCCTTTTGGGCAGGAATCTTGCTTCCTAAAACAGGAGACTCCAAAAACATAGCTTCCTTGTCTTTAACCATGTTGCGTAGCTCCAAAGAATAATTTGGATGAACTGTGCTAAAGTTCACTACAACCTTACCTTTGCTTAAGCTTTCTAAAAATCCATCTTTACCCTCACTCACAGCCCTACACGCTCTCACATCAGTTAACATCATAAAAATTAATTCGCTCTTTTCTGCAAGTTCATTTGGAGTGCTGCAAAATTTAGCGCCATTATCTTCTAATTCTTTTGCCTTTTCTCTTGTACGGTTAAAGACATACATATTAAATCCTGATTTTAATAAATTATTTGCCATCCCAGAACCCATAATTCCAAGCCCTATAAAACCAATATTCACAACATTCACCTCCAAGTAATCTATATAAATATAATTCTATAACAAAAGAAGCCAAATTTTATTTTTTTAATTTGCCTTTATTGACAATCAATGTCTTTTTGTGGTATAAGGTAGCTTTCGGTGATGGAGTTCACCGTAATGCCCCATAGATGGCTGATGACTCCTAGTATATTTTTGAAAGGAGTTGAAACGCCAATGAGTTTCATTTGTCAAAAAGGCAAAAATTATGCTTAGTAAAGATTTTGAGCTCTTAGCCCTATCTTTTGTCCAATTAATTTACGTTGTAACACTTGCTCCCCTTGCAGTAGGCATACTCAGAAAGGTTGAAGAAAGAATAGAATCAAAAATTGGTCCATCAATCTTTCAAGAGTATTACAACCTCTTTAAGCTTTTCAAAAAACAAAGTACATATCCGATCACCACATCGGTCCTTTTCGAGATCACGCCATATCTAACCTTTGCAATGTATCTGTTATTGACTCTTGTATTGCCCATCATTACTGCATTTCCTCTTACTTTCGGTCCAGTGGTTGACTTTATAGGAGGTGGGTTAATTTTCGCAGCAGCATCTACATTAAAAAAGATAGCAGCTCTTGACACAAGAAACAATTACTCTATTCTTGGTGCATCCAGAGCATCGTCAATTGGGGTCTTCACAGAGCCTATATTATTACTCATATTTATAATGTTCGGAGTAATATCTGGAACGAATAATCCTTATGTAATTAACAACATACTCCAAACATCTAATTTGTGGTATTTTTCACTAACACATATCTTTATTGCAGCAGCATTCTTTTTTCTTCTGATCATCGAGACAGGCAGCCTGCCTATTGAATCTGATTCTAGCAACGAGCTTGGCATGATAGATCAATCTCTAAATCTTGAATATTCAGGGAAAGAGCTTGCTCTAAATAAATGGGGAAGCTATATAAAAGCCTTCTTGTTAATGAACGTGTTTATAAACGTGTTCACATTCCCATTCTTTGTGCCAATGCAAATGAATATATTAAATGTTCTTATATACATGTTCATTAACTTTTTCAAGATGTTAATTCTAATTTTTATCTTCGCCCTTATAAACACTACCCTTTCCAAGTATAGATTGATGAAAATATTTGATTTCATATCGGTAGGCTTCGCCTTTGCACTTATTGCAATGATAGTCTTTTATACCACGAAAATGTGAGGTAGAAAATGCAAAATAATATATTTATACTGGTTGGATTTATACAGATAATACTGATAGTTTTTATGCAGTGGCAATCTTATATTTCCACTACAATAAAAACCTTTGATCTTTCTTCATGGATATTGGGGATTTTTCTTCTTGCCATAGGCATTATAAATAGAGAGCCTACTTTAATAATTCTTGCAATTTTAACCATCTTAACCAGAGCCATTTTTATCCCTCGATATCTTTTAAAAACGATTAAAAAGGATATTTGGAGAGTTAGAGAGTCGAAAAATCCACTTGGCGTGAGCCTTTCGATCATCATTTCTATCTGTCTTGCGCTTTTTAGTTATGGGCTATATTCAATAGCTCTGTCAAATTCTGGCTCAGTTCTCGAATCTATCCCCATCACCCTCATGCTACAAGGTGCTTTTCTCATTATTTCAAAGTCAAATGCGTACAATCAGTTGATTGGATATTTGGTAATGGAGAACTCTATCTTTCTTTTTGGATATATCTTCAGTGGACTCCCTTTCATAGTAGAGGCAGGCATAGTACTCGATATATTGGGAATTGTCTTGGTTAGCTCCATAATAATGAGGCTCAGAAAGGAAAATATAGACAATGAGGAGGAGCTATACGGATGATTAATTTTGAATTTATTTATCTACTACCCTGTCTAATTTCTTTTATTGCATCAATTATTGGCTTTTTTGCATTTAAAAGATTTGCAAAAACCATTTCTATTGCGTCCTCTGTACTTTGCATATTATCAGTCATTGTAGGATTTTGGGAGCCAACTGTACAAAACAATTACCTATACGTTGACAATCTTTCCAAAGTATTCTCTCTAATGATATCAATTGTATATTTAAGCGTTGTAATTTTTTCCATAGAATATATCAATCACATTGAAAACAAACTGATAAAAGTTCATCAGTATTTTAGCTTATTGAATATCTTCGTCTCAGCTCTATTTGCATCAGTTGTATTGAACAACCTTGGCTTAATTTGGGTAGGAATTGAAGCCACAACCTTTACTAGCGCTCTTTTGGTGTCTACCCAAAACGACTCAATTGCAGTCGAGGCAGCATACAGATATATAATAATTGTGTCAGTTGGCTTAATAATATCTCTTATAGCTACCCTATTTATATACTCTAGCGAGAAAACACTATCTATATTTAGCTTATTGCAACTCCACCCAACTGATAGCATATTTTTATTGGGATCTCTCTTGTCAATCATTGGATACGGCACTAAGGCCGGCATCTTCCCAATGTACACATGGCTTCCTGACGCTCACGGAAAGGCTCCAGCACCAGTGAGCGCTATATTTTCTGCAGTACTCTTGCCAGTCTCCCTTTATCCTTTGATTAGAATATTTGAAATATTTCCAAATTACTACCTTAGCCTCTTTGCATTTTCCTTAGGATTTCTTAGCGTGGCCACAGCAGCTATCATTGCAGGCTCACAAACAATTTACAAGAGACTGTTTGCTTATTCTTCAATTGAAAATATGGGCATGTCCTTGATTGGCATCAGCCTTGGAACTTTTGGTCTCTTTGGAGCCATAATTCTAATCTTCTCCCATGCCCTTGCAAAGTCAGGAACCTTTATGTTGACTGGTAACATACTTCACAGATTTAAAACTAAAAAAATTGAAGATGTAAAAAATATGATAAACCTTATGCCAAAAACAGGTTTGTTCTTCTTCTTCGGATCGCTTGCCGTGACAGGAGCTCCACCATTTGCTACCTTTGTAGGGGAGCTGATAATACTATCAAAGGTAATCCAAATATATGGTTATATCACAGGAGCGGTGCTGTTTGCGTTTTTGTGCATTGCGTTTCTCTTTATTAACAACAAAGTCATATCCATGGTGTTCAGTGAGTCTGACAAAAAACCTTTTATTGAAAGCAAATTCGTATACATTCCTATGATAAGTATTTCTTTGTCCCTGTTATTCTTGATTGCAATTCCATTTTTATACAGCTTTCTTGGAGGAATAATAAAATGAAAAGACTTTTAGGGATAATATCTTCAGATAATACAGAAAAATTACTTGTATCCTCTGGCACATTTACAGGGCTTGTTGATCTATCTCAAAAAACAGACTTTAAGTATTATGACTGGCTTAGAGATAGGGACTATGTTTACACAGATTCTAACATTACGTCAGAAGAGGTATTTAATTTCAGGCTAGGTCCTTTAGCAGGAGCCAATCAGGAGTGCTCAATCTACCATCTTAAAACTTATGGTGAAAGAATGCTTGCAGTAAACATAGACCAAACCTATAAATCACGAAAGATTGAAAATCTTATGGTTGGTCGATCTTTTGATGAGGCCATACCTCTTGCAGAGTCAGTTTGCTCAAACTTTGCATTTTCTCACTCTGTAGCATTTACCCAGGCAATAGAAGAGGCCCTTGGTATAGAGCTAAGCGGCTATTCAAAGCTTCTAAGAGTAATATTCTTAGAAATAGAGAGAATTTATAATCATATTTATGTTATTGTAAAGCTCTCTATATCAGCAGCCCAAAAAGTTTATTCTTCTCATCTATTATACTTGTTCGAAAGATGCATTTCTTTAAACTCAAAATACTTTAACTCCACCTTCTTAAAGAAGATAAAAAGGGTTGGAGAGGTTAAAGATTTTCCGAAAGAGCTTTTCCTAAATTACTTAGAAGAGCTAAAAAAAGTAGTAAATGAATTTAAGAAAATATACAATTTCAGTTTAGACAGCAGAAATTATTTAGACAGACTTCACAATACAGGAATTCTAACAATAGAAGATTTTTATAACATTGGCTTTGATGGGCCAGCGCTTAAAGCGATGAATTACAGTCTTGATATTAGAGAATTTAGCAAAACCACCAAAAATTTCAAACCCATATTGGAAGAAGAGGGAGACTCGCTTGCCAGAATGATAGTAAGAGCCAAAGAAGTAAGTCAGTCTTTGGAAATCATAGAAGAATCGATAGAATTACTTCAAGAAACTCAACCAGAAAGCCCAAAATCTCTAAAGACTTCTCAAAAGAGAGACTCAGGAATCGGTCAAAGTGAATCGGCAAGTGGATCGATAACATACTATGTAGAGATCAAAGATCAAAAGATTGACTATGTATATATCAGTACACCATCCACCTTTTTATTTAGGGCTATCCAAAAGGCATTGGTAGGACAGATATTTACAGACTTTCCTTTTACAGTCGATTCTTTTGGGGCATTTTTCTGCGACTGTGCAAGATAAAAAATATCAAGGAGGAAAAAATTGTTCTGGCCAATTTATGGTTTAACAAAAAAATATACTGAAAAAAAATTAAATATTTCAAAATTAAATCTCAAGCAACTATATATAAAAAATATTTTTAAGAGGTCTATCCACATATTTTGTATAGATGTAGGAAATGATAATGCCTTAAACTTTGAAATATTTGCGCTTTTGTCGCCAAAATACAATTTACACAGGCTTGGCATATTTTTTACTCAAACACCAAGGGAGGCCGATCTTTTGATCGTTTTAGGCAGGCCAACTGAAAAAATGGTCCCCCTAATGCTGGAAGCTATAAACCAAATGCCCGAACCTTTTGGCGTACTGTTAACTGAGAACAACGACCTGGGCATTAGTTTTGACAATTTCGATATACCCAATGTAATAGGCCATATTAAGGGTGATGTCTCAAGAGATGAAATGCTTTCCTACATATTAGCCTTCATGAAAGGTGATGAGAAAAAATGATATTTTATACATTAAGTGTTGTTTGTTTTTTGCTTGGAATAATTTCTTTTTTTAAGAATAAATTAAGCTGCATTTTTGCTGTACTTGGATCTGTTTTTTCAATAGCAGTTGGCATACTGGGGTTTGAAAGATCCCTAAATATTCTAAATCTTGTGCTATTTCCAGATATATCGTTGAGGCTTGGAATCGATAAAACATCTTCAATCTTTTTAATAATAGCCTTTATCTCTTTTGGGATAATCGCATTTTATTCGATAGACTTTAACAAACTATTTAGCAAGAAGATGGCACTCTTTATAAATATTTCAATGCTTGCAATGTTTTTTATCTTGACATCTCAAGATGCAATAACCTTTTTGATTTCATTCGAATGTATGACCATAGCAATATTTTTTAGCATTCTTGAGAGAAAAAATACATATAAAGAGGCATTTAGCTTTCTTGCATTTAGCGAAGCATCATCTATAGCACTTTTTATTGCATTTGGCGCACTTTGGGCTCAGACTGGGAGCTTTATCATAGCGAATGCTGTAGGCAATATTGTATTTATGAGCTTTGCTTATCTAGCATTCATAATAAAAATGGACATAATCCCCTTTCACGTCTGGATAAGCTCCACATACTCGAAATCTCCTTCAAACGTAGCTGCAATACTTTCTGTACCAGTTACCCTAATAGGAACTTATGGCATATTTAGAATATTTGCTTTAAACCCAAATATAGAAATATTTGCAATCATAAGCATTTTATTAGGTTCTGTTAGTGCTCTTTGGGGAGCGCTACAGGCAGCCAGATCCAGGAGCCTTAAAAAATTGCCAGCTTACTCTACCATAGAGAACAATTCCATGATACTTGCAAGCTTAGGCATAGCTTACTTAACTGCAAACACACAAAGTCTTCAGTACCTATCGCAATTTGCCATGCTTACTGCATTATTTATAATAATTTCACACTCGTTTTCCAAAACAGCTCTTTTTCTCTCAATAGGCCATGCAAAAGAGGCTTTTTCAGAAGAGCTAATTGACAATGTGGGTGGAGTTTTCAAATATGTAAGCAAGATAACTGGCTTAGGCATAATTATCGCAGGCCTTTCTCTAAGCGCCTTCCCTCCCCTGATAGGCTTTGTATCCGATTGGATGTTACTCGAAACCTTCTTCCAATCTTACAAGATTGATGATTTATCTTTAAAATTAATCGTAACCTTTTCTGCAATTTTAATTACTCTTGCAATAGGTCTTAGCTCATTCGGTATGAAAAAATTAATAGGATTTAGCGCACTTGGAACAAAAACTAAAGAAGTGATAAATATAGAATCGCTGACGATGAAAATTTCTGAAGCAATCCTGATATTTCTGGTTATCGCCTTAGGATTTATATCGCCTTTGATTGTAATTGGCCTCGGATATCCTACATTCTTAGATGGCCTTTTGGCGGTCCCGAAGCCTCTTTTGATAGTTTCAAGCAGGCCAATTTTTGGAGTCTTGTCTCCAACAATATTCGCAATTATGATTTTTATATTTTTCGTAGCTCTTTGGAAATTAAAGAGCAAGGAAAAAGATGTAAAAAGGGTGTCACCGTGGGTTGGAGGATTAGAGGCTTTGAGCACTGAATCGTTTAAAATAGGCGCCTATTCATTTATAGTAGAATCTCTCCTAAAGCCTCTCAATCAAACTAAAGAAATAAGAGAAAGCGATACGGCCTATGTTTACAGTATAGACATAATAGAGACATTTTACTCATTTATCACAAAGCTTTCTAACAAGATAAGCTCTTTCTTCTCAAAGACCATTATGAACTCAAGCATCCACTGGTATATAGCATACATAATAGGCGCATTTATTATAACCTTGATGTATTTTAAATTTACAAGGTGAAAAAGTCGTTTGACAACTTATTAAAAATTAAAATATAATAACCTATTATGGAACAAAAAGAGTACAACTTTTCTAAAATAGCTTCTAGGGCTAACGAGATTTTTCTGCAAAATATTGACGAGCCTGAAGTTTTAATTGAAAAACTTCTTGAAACTATTGCTGTAGATTTTAAACTTAGACTTATCTGGCTCGGAATGATAAGAAATGACGATATTTTATTTTCCAAGCCATATGGCCCAGCCTCTGAATACATAAACCAGAGCGCAGAATATAAAAAGAGAATGCTCCAAACATCATTGAGCGTAATTAAAGAAAAAAAACCGCTAATAGCTAACAATCTCTTGTTGGACAAAGGGTTTGAATACATACATGAAAACGCCAAGAAGTACAACCTTCAATCTGCTGCGCTATTTCCAATCTTACCAAACGATAAAATCTCAGGAATTTTGAGCATATATTCTGACGAAATAGGCTTTTTTACTACCAGAAAGATGGAAATATTGTCCAATCTTGCCAGCACATTTGGAGTTGTCTTAAGCATAATAGAAAATATGAAGGAAAAAATTCTTTTGGAAGACGTATTAAGCAGATCTATTCAAGGCATTGTAATAACCGACTCAGATAATAAAATCATCTACACCAATCCTGCCTTTACCAAAATAACTGGTTATGCCCAAGATGAAGCAATTGGTCAAGAGCCATCTATATTGAAATCAGATATGCACTCAAAAGAATTTTACTCCGATATGTGGAAGAAATTAAAAGAAGATGGCTTCTTTAGTGGGAAAATATACAACAAAAGAAAGGATGGCACTATATATCCAGAGATCATAACCCTTAGCACTATCAAGGACAAAGATGGCAAGATAATTTACTACACCAGCTTCTTTGTAGATATCTCAGATTTAGAAGATAAAGACAGAAAGATAGAATACCTTATGCTTCACGACTCAAAAACGGGGCTTCTAAATACTAAGGGTTTTTATGATAAGTTAAACGCTCTTGCAGCTGGCAAAAACAACTTTATAGTAGTTTATATAGACTTAGACAATTTTGCATATTTAAACACCACACATGGAATTGAAAAGGGAGATGCCCTGTTAAGAGATTTTGGACGCTTCTTAGAACAAGATACCTGCGAAAAAGAAGATTACGTTTGTTATTTTGGATCTGACGAATTTGCGATAATATCTCTTAAGAATACTCCAGAAGAAGCAACTGATTACATAAAAGACCTTAATAGCAGAATAAAAAAGAAAGAGTTCACCATAAATTCAAATAAAGTCCAGCTGTCAAGTTGCCTTGGCATTTCTTTATTTCCTATCGATTCAAGTGAGACAGATTCAATAATTAGTTTCGCACAGGCATCGTGTATAAAGGCGAAGCAACTTGGAAAGGGGCAGTGCGTTTTCTACAGCGAATCGATCCAAAAAGACTTTGAAAATAAGATATACTTTCATACCGAAATAACTCAGGCAATTGAAAGATTTGAATTTGAATTATTTTATCAGCCTATCTTTGACACAAGCTCTAAAAACATAAATCATGCAGAAGCTCTTATCAGATGGAGACACAATGAGAGGGGCATTTTAGCACCGTATGCTTTTATACCTTTTGCCGAGGAGTCTGACTTAATAGAAAAAATTGACTACTACGTTATAGAAAGAGGCCTAAACGATCTAAAAACCCTTCAAGATCACAACATAAACATATCCATATCAGCCAATCTCACCGGCAGGACATTTTTATCAGATGATTTCTTGGAAAATTTTAAAAATATTTTTTATAAAAAAAATATTAACCCAAATCACTATAGGTTTGAAATAACTGAATCAATAGCCCTCTCAAATGTAGAACGAACCAAAAAACACATTGAAGAGCTTGGAAGAATGGGCATATATTTCAATATGGATGACTTTGGAACAGGATACTCTTCTTTGTCATATTTAAACCGTTTCGACTTTAAAAACATTAAAATAGATTCGAGCTTTGTATTTGAATGCGAAAAGGATCCAAAATTAGCAATTCTTGTTTCATCGATAATCCATATGTTAGATAACTTACAATACAATATAACCGCAGAAGGGGTTGAAAGCGAATTTTTATTTTTTGCATTCAACCACTTAAATTGCGATTTCTTGCAGGGATATTTCTTGTCTGAACCGATACCTCTAAATGATTTTATATCATTTGTAAAGAATTTCAAATTAGATGGCACTCTTTTAGACTTTTTAAGAAAGAGCACGAAAACAATGGACTTTGAGCTAATAAAAGCTAAATATGAAATTTATAGATTTATAAGAAAAATAGACTCTATTATCAAAGAGAAAAAATTTGAAGACAGCTTATATACACTGAAAGACTATAAGAATTGCGCATTTGGAAAGTGGTTTTATTCAAACGCTGAAAAATATGCAAATTCTAAAAAATACAAAGACATAGAGACGCATCATGTAGCCCTACATAAAATTACCGAAAAACTAATAAGCGAGCTAAACGATAAAAATAGACTAAATAAAGACTTAGAAAGCCTCAAAAAAAGAGCATATAAATTAAATAGCTTGGTGGATAGCTTAGAAATTGAAAATTTTTGTTTGGTACCTAAACTCTAAGATTTATATGCTTCCTGCCTTGAAAAACAGCCCTACTGCAAGAGTCAACCCTAAAACTATTATAAAAACCCTAAGTAATTTTTCGTTTACCCTGTGAAGCGCATACGCCCCGACCTGTCCTCCAATTATCGCGCCAACAGATGCCACTAACGCCTGGGTCCAGGCAATATCCTTTGAAAAGAGAAACACCGCTACCGCCGATGCGTTCATCACAGCAGCCAAAACGTTCTTTGTAGCCCCTGCATTTCTCACAGCAAGTCCAGAAAGAGTAAGGGCAGCCAACATTAAAATGCCAATTCCGCCTCCGAAATATCCTCCATAAATTGCTATTATAAACTGCGAAATAATGGTTTTCGTAGGAGAGATGTGAGAGTTTGATTCGGTTTTTTTCTTAAAATAACTACCCCAAATAAAAACAAGAGTGGCAAAAAGAACCAGCCAAGGTACAAGATACTCAAAGATTTTTACAGGCGTCTTAATTAATAAAAATGCCCCTATTATTCCTCCGACCAAGCTAATTGAAAATAGTACCTTAAATGAAACAAGAGGTAAATCTGAAACGTGCTTTTTGCCAGCAAGTCCTGTAGTAATCTGACCAGGAAAAAGAGCTATGGTTGATGTTATATTTGCAGCCCTTGCATTTAAACCAGTAAACATAAGGGTAGGCAGAGTTAAAAATGAACCTCCGCCAGCAAGGGCATTTTGGACACCAGCAAAAAAAGAAACCACAAATAATATTAAATAGATAAAAATATTAACGCACCGCCTTTAATTTAATTTCAATCATAAGTATAATATATTATATACATTGTGGTCAATAAAAATAATTTTATTTTACTTTGTAAGAAATAACGCAAAAAATTTATTAATTAAGCTAAAATTTCTGTTAGAATGATTGCACTAAAAAAATAAGTAAGGAGTCGGGATGCACTTTAAAAACTTAGACGAAGTAGACAGACAAATATTGAAATATCTATCAGAAAATGGAAGGCTTAGCAATGCAGAACTTGGTAGGATGTTAAGCCTAACCAGAGCTGGAGTTAGAGATAGGGTAAATAAGCTCGTTGACAACGGGATAATAGATAAGTTCACCATAATAGTAAATCCATTGAAAGCTGGAAAAAATATCTCAATGTATCTTGAGATTGAAACAGAATGGCCTAAAATAAATCAAGTGGCAGAAGAATTATTGGAAAGAGAAGAAATAACAAATATATATCAGATGAGTTCATTCCCTCACCTACACGTTCACGCCCTATTTGAAGATCAAACTCATACAAGCAATTTTATTGAAAGTTTGAAGGCAATTGATGGTGTGAAAAGCTTAAGATCAGAAATTATAATCAAAAGATTCAAAGAAAGAGGCTCAATTTTAATTTAGAGTTTTATCCAGTTTTTGTTTTTTACGCTTGTTTTAAAAAAATCTTTTATAGCATACCATTTTGGATCAATGTCAACAAAATTTTCTTTATCAGCGTCTTCAAAATATGTTAAAGCCTTTAAAAAAATACCAAAATTGAAATTTTTATACTTTATTCTTAAAAACTCTCTTAAAGTGAATAGACCCCAAAAATTTTTCTTCAATAGATACCATAAATCAAAAAAATCTTTTTTGCTTCCTATCTGTGTAATCGCCAATGCTTTCATACAAGCTATATCTTCATCTGAAGCAAGTGAAATTTTTAAATTCTCATCATAATTTAATTTTTTAATTATACTAGTCCCTCCTGCCAGATAAAAACCCTCATCTATCCCATAACTCAGAACTACTTCTAAAGCACTTAGCTGCTGCCTCGTCAACTTCATCGTCTGATACTCCTAAAATTAATTTCCAAAAGCTCCTGTTTTTCCTTTTAAATCGATGAATATTTCTCAAAAAAACATCTTTTAAAATGCCTTCACTATATTTAGATAAGATATCTCCTGGATCAGCATAAAGCATCTTTCTGATTAGTATTTCTTGATCAGAATTTATTCCATCCCATCTATAAATTTTTTCATTAATCTTCTTGCCCATTAAATATGATTTTAGCACAACATTTCTAAAAGCTCTGAGCAGCATCAAGCGTAAGAATTTCGCCGTTTCTTAAGACTTTAAACTTAATAGGCATCTCATTTGAGATAATACTTGCCATAGAAGGTATATCTCTAACTGGCTTATCGTTTATCTCTAAAATTATATCTCCTACTTTAATCCCAGACTCTTCAGCCAACCCATTTGGCTTTATGTTTAATACCTTCAAGCCATTATAAGTCTCTCCAGTATCAGTTGAGTATGAAATTGATTTTACGTCTATGCCAAGACTGGCTTTGCTTAAAATTTGAGGTTTTTGTTGATTTGTATCTGATACTAATTTCTCTTTTCCATAATTAAAGTTTGGTACTGTCATAGAAAGATTTAAAAAGGTCTTGTTTCTATAAACCTTTACATTAAACTGTGCACTCTCCTTTCCCTCCACACCATTCTGGATAAGTCCAACAAAACCCATATTGTCTTTCACTTTTTCACCATTGACTTCTGTAATAATATCATTTGGCTTAAAGCCTGCTGTATCAGCAGGCGAAGTGCTCTCGACACTCTCTACAAATGCACCATAATTTTCACTCCAGCAAGTATCTTTTTTTAATTTATCCATCTTTTTTTCATCTACAAAATAATCAATACCAGTAGGTGTATACAACTTAGACCCAGCTGCTAAAGCAAATGTACTTATTACATCGCTAAGTTTTTGAGCAGTCTCTAAATCTTGAGTCCTGAAATATTGGAAGCTTGGATCCTGATGAGATAGAACTACCACTACGCACCATTTAAAATCCCTATCAAGATTAGGTAAGTAATAAATAAACGCATCCCTGACCTCAGTAAGATTTATAACAGAAGTCTCCTGCTGATCGCCATATACTCCAAAAACTCTTAGACCGTATTTATCAGCATCAATCTTTGTAGGAATATATCCCAGCCATGTTGAAAATTTCTGAGAAGCCATTAGGTTTGTAAGAATAGATTTTGCTAATTCAACAGAACTTAAAACCTGAGGTTTATACCATTTTGGTTCCCATTGCAAATCTTTTGAATTTAGTTCTACAGCAAAGGATACACTCGAAAAAATCATTAAAAATGCAAATAAAAAAATTAAAATCTTAGCCCTCATTTAACACCCTCCTTAAAACTGGTTAAGATAGAATATTAGCATAGAACTATAAAAAATACAAATAATATATAATTAATTTTTAATATGGTATAGAACTAACAATAAAAAATGGACAGCATTTTAAATTGTGCTGTCCATCGGATAAGCTGTGTTGCTCTTTATTTAAGAGCTTCTTTTATCAACTCAGCAATGTGCCTTACTTTCACATTTCCACCCTTTTTATCGATTAAGCCCTTAATTTGAAGAACGCAAGCTGGGCATCCAGCTAGCACAATATCTGCCTTTGATTCCATTATATCCTTGTGCTTTTGATCGGCTAACTCTCCTGAGATCTCTGGAAATTTAACTGAATATGATCCAGCCATACCACAACACTGATCACAGTGCTTCATTTCTACAAAATCTATTCCTGTTTTGTTTATTATATTTCTTGGTTCTTCAAAGATCCCCAAAACCCTTTTCAGATGACAGGAATCATGATACGTTACAAGACCCCTTCCTTTGAGAGATTTTAATTTCATTTCTCCCTTTTCACAAAGCTCATTGATATACGAAGTATATTCTTTTATTCTCTTACTAAACTTTACAGCAATCTCATAGTATCTTTGATTATCCTTCATCAATTCTGGGTATCTCTCCCACATCTCTACACCAGTCGGACAGGCTAAAACTATGAAATCTGGATTTTCCTTTTGCATAGCATCAAGATTTTGCATAGCAACCTTTTTAGCACTTTCAAGGTCCCCCATTAAGAACATAGGCGTACCGCAACATGTCTGATCTTGAGGGAAATTCACTTTAAAACCTGCACAATTAAGACTCTCGACTACCGCCTCCCCAATCTCAGGATATGCAAAGTCGATCAAACAACCACTAAAAAATGCTATTGTTTGCTTTTTTGTTTCCTTTTTCTGTTTTAGCCCATTAAACCTATCTCTAAAGGGCTGATCCACAATAGCAGGCAAAGATCTATCCTTTGTATAACCCGACAAAAACATAGGCAAATTTCTAATAAATGGGCCGCTCTTAAATGGCTTTTGGCCAAGACTGGCCATTCTTAACATATTGTGAAAAAGCTGTCTATTTGACATTATATTTTGAAATACCACTTTGGGCAGGGTAGGCAAACCAGCTTTTTTTACACTCCTTTTTCTCATCTCTACTATGAGCTCGGGAATATTTATCTTGCCAGCGCAAACCTCAGTACACCTTCCGCAGGTAAGACAAAGCTCTTGAATCTGATCTGCAGTATTTTTGCTACCAATGAATGAGTTCAGAAGAGCGCCAATGCCACCACTATATACATGACCGTACACATGACCGCCCAAAAGCGCATACACAGGACATACGTTCGTACAGGCGGCACACCTTATGCACTGATAAAGTTCTTTGAACACAGGATCTTTTGCCATCTCAAGCCTTCCATGATCCACCAAAACTATATGCAGTTCTTTCTTTTGCACTGAAAAAGATCCGTCAGGATTTTCTACTATCGCTTCTGATGGACCAGAAATCAAGTTTACATAGCTTGTTAGAACTTGAGCTGTAGCATTTCTGGGTAAGAATCTCAATATCGGTATAGCATCTGTCATCTTTTCTACTAATTTCTCATAACCTACCAATATCACATGAATTCTTGGCAGAGTAGCAGTAAGCCTTCCATTGCCCTCATTTGTCACTATGAAAAGAGAGCCATTTTCTGCAACGGCTATATTAGCTCCAGAAATACCCATATCAGCTTTCAAAAATTTTTCTCTGAGTTGAACCCTTGCAGTATGAACCAAAAATGGTATATCTGGCTCCATATCCTTGCCTAATTCTTTAGAAAAGTAGTCTGCCACCTGTTGTCTGTTTAGATGTATAGCAGGCATAACCATATGCGAAGGCTTATGCCCTGCAATCTGAATTATCCACTCACCTAAGTCGGTCTCCTGAGACTCTATTCCTTCTTTTTTAAAGGCTTCGTTTAGCTCTACCTCTTCAGATACCATAGACTTACTCTTTACTACCAGTTTGACATCTTTCTCTCTGCAAAGTTTCATAATGTAGTCGATAACGTCTTTATCAGTTTTGGCGCGATAAACTATAGCCCCTCTTTTTTCTACTTCACTTTGAAATTGATCAGCTAATTTATCTAAATTTTTAACTACGTTCTTTTTAATATTTGCAATCTGCTCACGCAAATCTTCAATATCATATCCTTCGAAAGCCTTTGCGCGTGCTCCTGGATACACCTCAGAAAAAGTCCCCAGGTTCTTTCTCTGGATATTGTCTTTCAGCTTATCTTTAATCTTGTCTTTTAGCTCTTTTGTAATCATTATTCTTCCTCCTCTATGAGCATTACCACTAACTTACTAGGGCCATGCACTCCAATGGTCAAAACCCTCTCAATATCTGCGGTTCTACTAGGTCCTGTAATAAAACTTATATGTCCACTTTCAAATTTTTCTTTAAAGATCTCGAACATTGACTCGTAATCCTTTACAATTCTGTTTGATCTTACCAGAGCTATATGGACGTTTGGCATTGCAGAAACCAATCTCTTCCAAACTGGATATGACCACTCTATGACAGATCCTGTTTCGGCCAGAGCGCATTCCATCTCAGAAATGCCGATGTCAGCAATATTTGCCTCTTTCTTGCCTCCCTCAAAGAAGAAATTTATATTCATATCCTTTGAAATCTTATCAATCCCCATATTGTCCACCAGATCTGATTTAAAGGCAATAATATTTTTCGCATTTTCCCTTTTAAAAATTTCTTGAATGGTATTCTTCGCATCTTTCAGATTAGTGAAGTATACCTCAGCAGAAACTGCTTCAGCTCTTCTTTTAAAATCTTCAAAAGAACCTTTCTCAACCTTCCCACTAAACTTTTCATCCCACAAAACTGTTTGCATAAATACCTCCAAAAACATATTTAATATATTGTAGAACCAAATTTATAAAATTGTATAATTTAAATTATTGAAAAGTTCAGAATTGTTTAACATTGGTATTCCAGGTAAACTATTTAATGCAATAATATTGAATATACCTTTAAGATTTATAATTATTTTGTATACGGTTTATAATATTCTTATGAAAATTTTCAAAACTAACTTTATACTAATAATAGCTCTTGTCCTTACAGACCTATTATCCTTTTATCTTAGCCTATTTTTAGCCTATCAGATCAGATACATTCTTTTCTACCTGCTGCCAGGGAGACTGGTTCCAATGTCTTTTCCATTCTTATCATTTTTAAAAATGTGGTGGATGCCCTTCATAACCATAGTTCTTATATGGACAATGAATTTATATAAAAAGCGGCTGCCCTTCTGGATTGAGGCCTCAACTTTAATCAAAATACTTACATTAAATTCTGTATTAATATTTGCAATGGTATCTTTGGGTAGGCTTCTCGATGAGGTATCAAGGGGTGTCTTGATCTTGTTCTGGTTTATCAGTCTATTTTTATTTCCCCTATTAAGGCTCATAGTAAAATTAACCTTGTTCAATTTTAACCTGTTTAAAGAGCGAATATTGTTTCTGGGAGCTGGAAAAACCGCAAAAGATAGCGCATCTGGTTTATTATACGATAAATATCTCGGATATCACCTGGTGGGATTTTTAGATGACGACAAGGAGAAATGGGGCGATTTATTAGAAATATGCGGCAAAAACTATAAAGTCTTTGGCAGCATAAATCACTTTAAAAAATTTATCAAAAAATTAAACATTTCTACTATCGTAATAGCTATGCCATCTCTTGACGCCCAATCGTCATCCAAGCTCGTTGGAAAGGTGCAGTTACTGGTAAACAAGGTCATAGTAGTTCCTGACTTTAAAGGAGTGGCACTTTTGAATTCTGAGCTGCTGACCCTATTCGATCAGAGGCTATTTTTGATAAGTATCAAGAACAACTTAAAGTCGAAAACAAGCCAGGTAGTAAAAAGAATATTTGACTTAGTTTTATGTCTGGCTTTCTCCTGGCTAATCTTGCCCATTATAATTATAATAGCTATGTTTATCAAAAGGGACTCGGAAGGCAGTGTCTTCTTTATTCAAGAGCGTGTGGGAAAGCACGGCAGACCATTCAAATGCATAAAATTTAGGTCAATGATATCAAATTCTGATGAGGTATTAAATAATTATCTTAATGAAAACCCTGAAAAAAAGTTAGAATGGCAGAAATTTAAAAAGATAAAGGGGTTCGATCCCAGGGTTACAAAGTTTGGCAGATTTCTTAGAAAGGCATCTCTTGATGAGCTCCCACAGATTTTTAATGTCGTAAAAGGCGAAATGAGCCTTGTGGGGCCAAGGCCCTATCTATATTCAGAGATACCTGACATGCAAGATTATAAGGAAACAATACTGCTTACAGTGCCAGGAATCACAGGCCTGTGGCAGATATCTGGCAGAAGTGAGCTCAACTTTAACGAGAGGTTAAATATTGATGTATGGTATATTCTAAATTGGTCTGTATGGCTCGATTTGGAGATACTATTTAAAACTTTATCGGTCGTAATTAAGAGAGAAGGAGCCTATTAATAAATTTTGAAATTAAAAAGTCTTACATATAAAATTAATAAATTTATGTTCACAGTTCTCTTTATTAATAGTAAAATATAGTCTGTTATGGAACATAATAATATTGAAAAATCAGAAGATTTAAAGATTCTCTTGTTAACTGTTAGCGAGCTTATGTTTGCAATAGTTGCGATTCTGGCTCTCAGATTCCTTGACCATCCAATATATTTCAGCACTACTAAAACGGTAATATTTATCTCAACCACCATAGGCGGCGGACTATTTATATTTACATACTTTCTCAGCAGAAAATTTGACTTCATAAAAGATATGGGAAATCAGATACAGTCCTTTATCTTCAAGGATATAGGCGCACTTGAAATATTTTATCTTGCCCTCCTATCTTCCTTTTGCGAAGAGATATTCTTTAGAGGTCTCTTGCAAAGGCTTTTTGACGTCCCCTTTGCTGCTTTAGTCTTTGGGCTGTTTCATATGTCGGAGTGGACTAACAAAGGCATGGCGAATGCAATGTACCTTGCATTTTTAGGGCTTTGCTTTGGGCTGCTGTATAACTACACCCATACCATTACGGCGCCGATAATAGCGCATTTTTCTGTAAAGTTTTGCGTTGGGATAGCGAACTATTGGCTCGATCCCGACAGGCTTTAGAACAAAGAAAGGTATAAACGAATAAAGTAATCTCCAAACCCGTATGAAATCATGCAGCCAAGCACTAAAAATGGACCAAAGGGTATAGGCTCACCCTTTCTAATTACGCCAAAAGTTCTAAAAACAATTCCGATTATGCTGCCAAGCAAAAAGGCAGTGAAAAATCCAAAAAAAGAATGAAATACGCCAAGAAAGCATGACATTGAAGCAGAATATTTTGTATCCCCTCCGCCCATACCGCCATTCGTTATCACAGAAACGCTGTAAAATAGCAGAAATATCCCGACAGCAACTACAATGGATCCTATCAGATTGCCCCGCAAAATAGCAATTCCAACTGCAGGAATTAGAGATAATAATGAAAATGAATCGGGAATCAAAAGAGTCTCAAGATCGGTAAAAAATATGCCCAGAGATGCAGTGAAGAACCAAACGTGCAAAAAGAACTCCAGACCAAGTCCCCAATCCAGGTAACATACCAAAAAGATCATCACTTCAAGAATCTCTACCACTAAATATCTAATAGGAATAGGTTCCTTACAGTAAAAACACTTGCCGCCTAAGAATATATAGGACAATATCGGAACATTCATATACCACTTCAGAGAGTTGCCGCACTTCGGGCATCGTGAAGGCGGGCTGATTATGGATTGTTCTCTGGGAAGTCTATAAATGAGCATGTTTAAAAAGCTTCCAAATATCGCTCCAAATGAGATTATAAATACAAAATCCATATATAAAGCCTCCATATCTTGATTTCAAAAAGGTCTAATTTTTCTTTAATTAGCAAAAAATATAATAAAATATTATAATTTAAAATTTAGCAAAAAAATTAATCTTATGAATTTAGGAGGAAAAATGAAAAGAATTTTAGTCTTTTTATTTCCTTTGCTTTTTGTATTCATTTTATCAGGTTGTAACAATCCTGTTACAAAGGGAGAGATCAAAACTCCCGCCCCATCAACAGAACAGATAAGCTCAAAATCGGTTGAGCTGCTGTTTCCAAGAGAGAATGAAAATCCCGTACCAGTATTGACAAACCTTTATAACAACGCAAAGAAGAAGATTGATGTGGCGATATATAGCTTTACTCAGCCAGAAATCTTAAAAGCTCTAACCAATGCCAAGAAAAGAGGTGTAGATGTAAGGGTGATCGTGGACAGGGAACAATCAAACGGCAATGTAATGAAACACGCGATAAATACCCTGCTGATAGATAAAATTCCAGTTAAAGTAAACACACATTCAGGACTTATGCACTTGAAAATGAGCGTAATAGACGATTCTATAGCCACCACAGGAAGCTACAACTACTCAAAGGCAGCTACCGATACAAATGATGAAATGTTTGTAGTGGTCAGCGATCAGGCTTTTGCGAAGAAGTGTGAGAATTACTTCGACAGAATGTGGAACGACAATGAGAACTTCAAAAGCCTTTCAATTTAGCAAATAAATCAAACTATCCAGGAGGAAAAATGAAATATATAAAAATATTGTGTATATTTGTTTCTTTGCTTTTTGTAATATCTTTTGGAAATAGGTCTTATGCAGACGTAAACCGAATCATATCTGTGCTGGATTCTACTCCACCACAGTCTTTTGTATTGCAAATTTCAGGGTATAAGATAAACGGCACATTTCAAGCCTGGGCTACTCAAGACAAGGTCAGAATTGATGGGCCATTCATAATCGGAGATGGAAGTGCAGTAATAAATGTCGCCGATAATCAGTACTTTTTCAACTCTCATCTTCTTCACATAGCATATTTGATGTCAAAAGAAGACCTTGAAAAATACGCCGACAGAACGTTTAACTATCTATTCTTCCCCACAGAAGGCAGCCAAATTGCATCATCAGCCACACCAGACGGCACCGACACCCTTAGCGTAGGACCATGTCACGTATATACATTTAGCAGAGAAAATTTAAATTTTACCGTTTGGGTAGAGGACTATACTTCATGGATAAGAAAGATATACATACAATCTCCAAAGGGCGACACGACTGTTTTAATTACTGATATTTCTGTCGGGAAAGAAATTCCATCATCCACATTCAAGATTCCTTCATGGACCTATACCATAAACGGTGTGCCAAAATAAAACCCAGGGCGTTATGCCCTGGGCTCTAAATAAAAATTATCTAATTATAATCTTGCCGACTTTTTTAAATATATCCAATCTGTTCTGCCAATCGTTTAGAACATCTCTGTTATATGGCTGAACCAGAGATGCGCTTTCATCAAGAGTCCTGTCATTTCTAAAGTTTTGCCAGTACCACAGAGTGGCCCCCTCAATCTCAAACAGCATCTTCGTTAAGACCTCAATATCGTGAAATTTTGGGAAAATCGTAGTACGAAGCTCATACGATGAAGGAGTATTTTTTTCTAATAGATAACGAATGGTTACCCTTGATTTTTCACCATCGCCTCCAACCAGATCGTATTTCTCAAAGGGCAGCTTGTAGTCGACAGCCCACAGATCCACCAGGCCTCTTCTGTCCCAATCGAAAACCTTCTCTGGAAATGAGCCGTTTGTATCGATTTTAATCAAAAAACCCATTTCCCTAACTTTTTCGATAAAGCCTTCCAATTCCTTACTGTGAAGGAGTGGCTCTCCGCCAGAGATAACCACCCCGTCTATCTTATTATTTCTTTTTTCGAGAAAGTTAAAAAATTCATCAACATTTACATCCCCTAAGCCTTCTTCGCTCTTGAAATAGGGCAAAACGAGTTCAAAGTTATGGCAATATGGACATCGAAAATTACAGCCCTCAGTAAAAAGAACAGTAGAAAGCTTGTCAGGATAATCTATAAAAGAAAGCTTTATCCAGCCCTTAAACAAGATCTACCTTACAACCAATCTGTTAATTGAGTTCTTGTTAATATCGTATTCCACTCTGTTTTTAAATTCTTCTTTCTTGCCCTTGTTCCACATTCTTACAGGTCTATAATATCCGACTACTCTTGAATATACCTCTGTTTCTTTGTTACACTCTGGGCACGTAAAATGTTCGCCTGCTATGTAGCCGTGTGTAGGACATATAGAAAAAGTAGGGGTAAGCGTGATATATGGGAAGGAATAATTTTCAAATGCCTTTTTTACAAACTGCTTAGCAGCCTCAGGCGCTGGAGATTCTGGCAAAAAGGCATGAATAACCGTGCCGCCTGTGTAGAGCCTTTGTAACTCCTCCTGATGATCCATTACTTCAAAAGGATCTTCTGTATAGCCTACTGGCAAATGAGTCGAATTTGTATAATATGGCTCGCTCTCTCCTGACGCAATGATATCTGGATATCTCTTCTTATCATGCTTTGCAAGCCTATAAGACGTTCCCTCTGCAGGAGTAGCCTCCAGATTGTAGAGGTTGCCAGTCTCCTCCTGATAATCAGACAGTCTGTTTCTCATGTGCTGCAATACTTTGATAGCAAAGCTCTTTCCTTGTTCGGTAGAGATAGATACGCCTAAAAAGTTTAGACAGGCTTCGTTCATCCCTACCAGACCTATTGTCGAGAAGTGGTTTGAAAATGAGCCCAAATATCTCTTTGTATATGGCAGCAAACCGTTTTTAAGGTTTCTTTCTACCACTTTTCTCTTGATTTCCAGAGATGTCTTTGCAAGATTCATCACTTTATCAAGTCTTGCGAAAAATTCCCCTTCGCTCTTAGAGAGATACCCAATCCTTGGCAAATTAATAGTTACCACGCCTATAGAACCAGTCTTATCTCCAGATCCGAAGAGTCCGCCGCACCTTTTTCTGAGCTCTTTGAGATCCAGCTGAAGTCTGCAACACATACTTCTGATGTCGGAAGGTTTCAAATCAGAATTTATAAAGTTTTGGAAATATGGAACGCCATATCGCGCTGCTAAATCGAACAAAAGGTTCGCATTCTCGCTTTCCCACGGAAAATCATTTGTAATGTTATATGTAGGAATAGGGAATGAAAATATTCTGCCATCATAGTCCCCTTCTAACATTACTTCTATATATGCTCTATTTATCATATCCATTTCTTTTTTACATTCGCCGTATGTGCCATACTCTGGACAATCTTTTCCACCTATCAGCACAGGCCTGTCCATCATATCTTCTGGCACAGTCCAATCAAAGGTAAAATTGATAAATGGAGGCTGAGATCCCCATCTGGAAGGTACATTCATCGCAAAAACCATTTGTTGAATTATCTGTTTCACGTTCTTATAGTCCAAACCATCTGCTTTCACGAATGGTGCAAGATAGGTGTCTACAGAGTTGAATGCCTGTGCGCCTGCAAATTCCATCTGCATTGTGCCCAAGAAGTTAACCATTTGTCCGGTAAGAGCCGAGAGATGTTTTGCAGGGCCTGCTGCGACCTTACCAGGAACGCCGCCAAAGCCTTCCCTTAATAGATCCTCCAGAGACCAGCCTGCGCAATAAGCTGTAATGCCATACGAAAGGTCGTGAATGTGCATATCAGCGCTTACATGGGCATCCTTTACCTCATCAGGATAGATACGATTCAAAGTGTAGTGAGCCATAACCGATCCCGCAGCGTGAAGAACCAGCCCTGGATAAGAATATGTGGTATTGGAGTTCTCATTCGTTCTCCAATCTTCCTGATGAAGATAATCCTGGATTATGTGCTCTATGTCCACTGCACAAGAAAGATTTTCTCTTGCTTCTTGTCTCTTCCTTCTATAAAGGATGTAGGCCTTTGCAACTTTTGCAAAGCCATTCTCTATCAAGACTTCTTCCACTACGTCTTGAATTCTTTCAATATCTACTACATCTTGATCTTTGTACTGACGATAAAGTTTTTTCGAGACCCTTACGGTCAAGTCTCTTTCTGCCCCAAGGTGCTCCCCTACAGCTTTAAACGCCTTTGAAATAGCCCTCTCAATCCTGAAAATATCAAAGGGCACTACCCTGCCATCCCTCTTTTTTACAAAATCGGGAGAAAATATAACAGTCTCATCAGAATTGGTATCTATCTCTTTTTTAGAACCCTCTTCGTAAACCTCATGTGTAGTAAATCTCTTTCCGCAAGAGAGACACTCTCTTTTTCTCCTTATAACTCCGCTATCCTCTACAAAGCGGGTATCAATAACCTTAGAATCATTTGAATCACAATAAGGACATTTCATCTTCCTACCCCTTCTTCCTTAAAAATTATATAATTAGAGAAACAATAAACTATATATAGTTTATTTACTTCAAAATTACTATATATAGTTTACAATAAATTTTTCGTTTTGGCCAAAATTATTACATAAGAGATGCTTATATCAATTATTACAATAAATTATATAGATTACAAAAAATTCACTTTTTCTAAAATTTCTAATATAATAAGGTTATAAGCATGTTGATTTAACTATTAAATTGGGTTTAGAGAAATACCAAATAAATAAGTGGAGGTTTTTAAATGTGGGCTGAACGAATGGCAAAAAGAACAAATTTGTTAGAAAGCTCTGTCATAAGAGAGCTCTTGAAGCTTACCGCCAAAAAGGAAATGATATCCTTTGCAGGTGGCTTGCCGGGTCCAGAAACATTTCCAGTCAATGAATTTAAAGAGGCATCAGACAAGGTTCTTAGAGATAGTGGCACACAGGCTCTCCAATATACTATTACTGAGGGGTATCCGCCTTTACGAGAATTTATCGCATCATATCTTTCAAAAAAGGGCATAAAGTGCAGCGCAAAAAATATTCTTCTTACAAACGGGTCCCAACAAGCCCTTGATCTTATAGCGAAGATCATGTGTGACCCTGACGACTACATACTCCTGGAAGAGCCATCATATCTTGGTGCTATACAAGCATTTACGGCTTACGAAACCAAATTCGCAACTATTCCAATAGACAAAAACGGCACTGTAACAGATTTACTAGAAGAGAAAATAAAAAAATATAATCCTAAGTTTATCTATCTTTTACCAAACTTTCATAACCCAGCAGGGATAACGATGTCTCTCGAAAGAAGGAAAAAGGTAATAGAGATTGCGAACAAAACAGGTTCGTTGATAATAGAAGACGATCCTTACGGCGATCTCAGATACACAGGAGAGAGCCTTAGCCCGATAAAAGCGTTAGATGTAAACGATAACGTCATATATCTGGGCACTTTTTCGAAAATCCTATCCCCTGGCGTAAGAATTGGTTGGATAGTAGCACCAGATAATATAATGATAAAGTTAGTGGAGGCAAAGCAAGGAGCAGATCTTTGCTCCAGTCCATTTATTCACATGGTAGTAAATGAGCTTTGCAAGAACAACATACTCGAAACTCAACTGCCAAAGATAAAAAAGATTTACGGAGAGAGATGCAAATTGATGTTAGATTCTATTGAAAAATATTTTCCATCAGGATCTGATTGGACCAAGCCAGAGGGCGGACTATTTATCTGGGTACAGTTGCAGGATAAGTATAATACAAAAGAATTGTTTAACAAGGCTATTGAAAAAAATGTAGCATACGTACCGGGATTTTGTTTTTACGCCAATGGCGGAGGAGAAAGCACGATGAGGCTGAACTTCTCCAATGCACAAAATGATATGATCGAAGTAGGCATAAAGCGCTTGTCAGAAATTTTCTAACTAAAAAATACACACCCTCAAAACAACTTTGAGGGTGTGCTTAGATTTTCACATCGAAAAAAACTTTTACTTCTTACTTTAAAGCTTTCTCCAGTATATTTAAGCCCTTTTCAAGCTCTTCATTAGAAATAATTAGAGGAGGTGCGATTCTCAAGGTATTTGCCCCAAGCATATTTACGAAAAGGCCCAATTCCACTGCCTTGGCGAAAACATCATCAGTTTTCTTTACTGGATCAATCCCCCAAAGAAGTCCCATGCCCCTATAATCTTTTAGCAAGCCTTCCTTCATCCACTTGTCGAAAACGTCATCTGCCAACTTGCCCAGCTTGCTAACGTGCTCTACTATATTGTCTCTTTCCATTATTTCTAAGACCTTTAGCGCCACAGAACAAATTAGTGGAGAGCCCCCAAATGTAGTGGCATGGTGTCCAAATTTCAAGTAAGATGCCACACTGTCCTTTGCAAGCATCGCTCCAATAGGAACGCCCGTACCCAATCCCTTTGCAAGGCTGACTATGTCAGGGGTAACGTCATAGTGCTCATAGCAAAACATCTTGCCAGTTCTGGCCATTCCTGCCTGCACTTCATCTAAAATCAGCAAGGTGTCATTTTGATCGCATATTTCTCTGACTCTTTTCACGAATTTTTTTGGCAGTACGAAAACTCCCATACCCTCTACAGGCATCGTTTCTATTATTACTGCAGCCAGATTCTTCTCCTTCTCTAAAATCTTTAAGAACTTATCAAGATCGTCCATAGGACCGAAAACTACACCAGGTACAAGAGGCTTAAACGGTTCTTGATATTTCTTCTGACCAGTTACAGAAAGAGCTCCAAAAGTTCTACCGTGAAATGCTCCTTCAAATGCAAGAAATTTATTTCTGTCAGGATTGCCCTTAGAAAAATGATATGCCCTTGCCAGTTTCAATGCGCCCTCATTCGCCTCTGCTCCAGAATTACAGAAAAATACCTTGCCCAGACCAGATAGGTCTACCAATTTCTTTGCAAGCAGGATCTGATTTGGATGATAGAAAAGGTTGCTCGCATGAATCAAAGTATGAGCTTGCTTATGGAGAACCTCTGCAATCTCTGGATGAGAGTGTCCAAGTGAACATACAGATATTCCGCCTATAAAATCCATATATTTCCTGTCCTCAATATCTTTTAAGTACACTCCATCGCCGCTGGCTAAGACTACAGGATATCTCTTGTAAGTTTGAAAATGAACATTATGTTCCAATTCCATCCACTCATTAGCTTTCATAATACACTCCTTTGCGCTATTTATCTTAATAATTATACAATAAAGTCAGATATAGTCTAATTTCTTTGATATTGTGAATATGTAGTAAAATAAATATCATCAAGTATAGCAATAAATAGGAGGGTATTATGTGTTTAGCAGTGCCTATGAAGGTTACGTCGATAGAAAATGATATGGCTACAGCAGACTATATGGGGACAGAAACGCGTGCTTGCACAGCATTTTTGCCAGGGGTGAAAGTAGGTGATTATATCCTGGTGCATGCAGGTTTTGCTATGGATGTCCTTGATGAAGAGTCAGCTCTCGAAGCCCTTAAATTGTGGAAAGAGCTCGAAGACCTTTCCTTTGATAAAACAGAGCCAAAACTAGTCGAGGAAAAAAGCATTGAATTGGCTTGAAGAATTTAAATCACCGCAATTATCCCAAAAAATACTTGCACAGATAAAAGAATATGATTTGCCATATACATTTATGGAGGTCTGCGGAACCCATACGGTAAGTATCCTCAGATCGGGCGTTCGATCCCTTCTCCCGAAAAATATAAAGCACATTTCAGGGCCAGGATGTCCTGTCTGTGTGACATCACAAGGAGATTGCGATCTTGCAGTGGAGGCCGCTTCAATTCCAAATATATGTATTACAACTTTTGGCGATATGCTCAAGGTGCCAGGCTCAAAATCAAATTTAGCCCAGGCAAGGTCTGAGGGCAAGCACATTGAGATTATTTATGGGCCTCTTGATGCCTTAAAATGTGCTGCTGAACATCCAGAAATTCAGGTTATATTTCTTGGAATAGGTTTTGAAACCACAGCGCCCACAGTAGCAGCTACAGTAAAGAAGGCAAAAGAGCAAAATATCGATAATTTCAGCGTTCTTTCATTTCACAAAATTGTCCCTCCCGCTCTAAACGCACTTTTATCCACCAACCCAAAAATTGACGGCTTTATTTATCCTGGTCACGTAAGCACCGTGATAGGTATAGAACCTTATAGAGATGTTCTTAGAAAATTTAATAAGGGCGGAGTAATTGCTGGCTTTGAACCGGTAGATATACTGTCTGCTATCTTAGAGCTTTTAAAAATGAAACAGGCCAATCAGCCGAGCGTGATAAACAACTACAGTAGAGCTGTCAGGGATGAAGGAAATCCAAATGCCTTGAAGTTCATAAATGAAGTGTTTGCCGCCGAAGACGCCGAGTGGAGAGGCATGGGAACCATACCAGAGAGCGGTCTTGGGTTCAGGGATGAATATAAAAGATTTTGTGCCAAAACAAAATTTAATCTCAAAAGCAAGAAAAGCGTGGATCCCCCAGGCTGCAAATGCGGAGAGGTTTTACAGGGATTGATAGAGCCATATCAGTGCCCGCTTTTTGGTAAAGCCTGCACCCCTATAAAGCCAGTAGGCCCATGTATGGTTTCTAGTGAAGGCTCGTGCGCAGCTCACTACAAGTATGGAAAAATGTAAACTTAGAATACTCATCATAACAATACACCTTAATTAGGAGGAATTTAATGTCAGATATAATAACTCTTGCACATGGAGCGGGAGGCAGGCTCACTTCAGAATTAATTGAAAATGTTTTCTCGGTTTATCTTGAAAAGCCATTAAAATTTGACGATGCGGCAGTTTTAGATTTTTCAGGAAAGGAAAACGAGCTTACCTTATGTACAGACGTTCACCTGGTAAATCCTATTTTCTTCCCTGGGGGGAATCTATCACTGCTTGCTATATACGGAACGGTAAACGACCTTATTGCTATGGGCTCCAAACCCCTTTACCTGACACTTGGCTGGATAATAGAAGAGGGCGTGGAAATTAGCACAGTAAAAAAGCTTTCAGATGAAATAAAAAGAGCCGCAGATGAATGTAATATAAAGGTCGTCGCAGGAGATACTAAGGTAGTCCCAAAGGGACAAGGCGACGGCGTATATCTTAGCGTAGCAGGAGTGGGTCAGAAAAAAACAGAGTTAAATATCAATTCAAGAAACATCAGAGAAGATGACGTTCTTATAATCACTGGAACCATTGCCGATCACGGCTGTGCGATTTTGCTGGCTAGAGAAGAATTCCCACTAAAGTCGAATATAGAAAGTGATTGCGCCTGTCTTGATAAGCTTATTTTGCCAGCAGTAGAAAGATTTCAAAACGATATACACGCAATGAGAGACCCCACAAGAGGCGGTCTCTCTACGGTTCTAAATGAATTTGCCTCATCCTCAAAAATATGCATTGAAATAGACGAGGCAAACGTTCCAATAAAAGATGAAATATTTGGACTCCTTGATCCCTTGGGGCTCGATCCCTTTACTATGACCTGTGAAGGAAAGATGCTCATCGCATGCGCCCCAAACGTTGCGCAAGATTTATTAGACATGCTAAGAGTCCATCCCCTTGGGAAAGATGCCATGATAATAGGTCGTGCCAGCTCCCAGGTGCCAGGAAGAGTCATTCTAAATACAAAGATAGGCGGCAAGAGATTTTTAGATATGCCAATAGGTGAAAACCTACCAAGAATATGCTAAAATCTGCCGCTAAAGTCGCTTCCTTCAATTTGGGAGATATAATACTCAAATAGGTGCTGCTTCGACCCCTTTGAAGTCTTTACCACTCCCAGGGTTTTCTTTGCAATGTTCAAGAGGTCGTCAATGCTCTCGGCTACCAGCACTCCTGCCGATCTGAAGGCCTCTATCTTGCTCTGGACGCTGCCCATCTTTCCATAAACAATTGCTCCCGCATGGCCCATTCTCTTGCCCTCAGGAGCGCTTGCGCCAGAGATAAAGGCGACCACAGGCTTCGTCATCTCTCTGATAAAATCGCAGGCGTCTTCTTCGTCAGTGCCGCCAATCTCTCCAACGAGAAACACCATCTCTGTCTGGGTGTCCCTTTCGAAAAGCATAAGCACATCTTTAAATGTAGTGCCTATGATAGGGTCTCCGCCTATCCCAACTACTGTAGATTGGCCAATTCCATTGGAGGTAAGCATATGTGAAATTTCATAAGTAAGAGTTCCAGACCTTGAAATGATCCCTACAGAACCTGGCATAAATGCATTCGCAGGCATAATCCCAGCCTTACAAACGCCCGGTGTTATTATCCCAGGACAATTTGGACCTATCAGTCTTACATCTTTTTTTGTTTTTAAAAAGCTATACACGTCTGCCATATCGTGCAGGCTTACACCTTCTGTGATACATATTATCAGCTTTATTTTTGCAAATATAGCCTCAAATATAGCATCCTGACAGGCAAAGGGCGGCACAAATATCACGCTAACGTTTGCACCGGTTTCGTTGACTGCCTCTTCGACTGAATTATATATTGGCACTTTATCTAAGAATAAGGTTCCTCCCTTTTTCGGAGTAACCCCAGCTACTACTCTGCTTGGATAATTTAACATCTGTTCTGCGTGAAAAGAACCCTCTCTCCCCGTGATGCCCTGCACAAGAATCTTACTTCTTTTATCTAAAAGAATGCTCAATTTTACACCTCCAATAACCTTTTATTATTTAGCCAAGTCGACTATCTTTTTTGCGCCATCTCTTAGAGATGATACTATCTCATATTTTCCATGAAGCAGCTCTAATCCCTCGTCAGCCTTGGTCCCAGAAAGCCTGACTACTACTGGAAGATTCAATTTGTACTCTTCTTCGAATTCCAGCAGACCCTTTGCTACCTCATCAGCCCTCGTAATCCCGCCAAATACGTTTATCAGAATACCCTTTAATTTCTTTTGTTCTACTAAAAACTTTAGCGCGCTTTTCACCCTTTCAGACTTTGCACCGCCGCCAATGTCCAAGAAATTGGCACACTTTCCGCCCGCTCTGGTTACAGAGTCGATAGTGGCGAGCACCAACCCTGCTCCATTTCCTAAAATTCCTATATCTCCATCCAATGACACATATGAAAAGCCCAATTTCTTCGCCTCTATTTCGGACTTTTCAAGGAAGGCCTCAAATTCAGGGTGCTTATACATTGCATTGTCGTCAAATTCTACTTTGGCATCCGCGCACACCACTTCTTTATTTTTTGTAATGACGAGCGGATTTATTTCAAGCATTACAAGATCTTTTTCAACAAAGATTTTGTATGCCTCTTTTACAAATTTATTTAATACGCTATATAACTCAAAATCCTTTATTAGATTCCTTAGCATAAAGTCCTTTATGCCTATAATCGGGTCAACCTTTACCTTAGTAATGGCATCAGGTTTTGTTTCGGCAAGCTGTTCTATGTCGACTCCGCCATCTTCACAAAAAACGAGCATAAACCTCCTGGAAGGCCTATAAAAAATTACGCTGAAATACAGCTCTCTTTCTATATCTATAAGCTCTTCTACGAGAACCTTTTCTACTTTTTCTCCTTTGATCTCCATAGAAAAGAGCTTTTCAAAATTGCTCTTCAGATCCTTTGAGTCCTTTACTTTTAGGACTCCCCCAGCCTTTCCTCTGCCTCCAACCTTCACCTGTGCCTTTAGCACACATGGCAGACTTAGCTTTGGGATCATTTGGTTCATATTTTCTTTGTCAACAAGTACGCCTTTTGGAACGTTTACAAATTGACCCAATATACTTTTAGCCTGATATTCAAAAAGTCTCATAAATTCACCCCTTAAAATACAAATTCTATAGAGCCTTGCGACTCCAAGATCTCCTTGCCCAACTTTTTGCCTACATTGAAAGCACTTTTGTTCAGCTCTGTGGTAGCCTTTGGCACTCTATGCAATATAGCTTTTAACAATATTTCTTCGCCGACCAAAGGGTACACCACTGAAATAGCTCCAAGAGCGGCTATATTTGATGCCAGCTCTTTGCCAATCTTGTCTCTAACTGTCTTTGAAATAGGAGCGCTGAAATATATGATGTTTTCATCCTTTTCTGGAATTTCCACGTAAGTAGAATCAAACAGCACTACCGATCCCTTTTTTACATCAGCCTTATACTTATCGAATGCCTTCTGAGACATAGCAAGCAAAAAGTCAGCTAAATAAACCTTTGGGTAATCTATCTCGGTATCAGAAACAATGCAGTCTGCCTTACTCGCTCCCCCTCTTGATTCAGGTCCATACGATTGGCTCTGCAAGACTCTGTGTCCATCGTAGAGGGCGGCCTCAGCATATATGATAGCTGCAAGTATCAGGCCCTGACCCCCAGTTCCAGCAAATCTTAATTCCTTTGTCACTGGGCACCTCCTCTAAATTTCATTATGCGCTCTCTAACCACTTCGTTTAGCTCAACGTCTTCTTTTTCTTTTATCAGCTCGCCTATCACAATCTTTCCTTGCAATTCATCGCTTCCCATATTCTGGGCTACTTTAAATGGCACAGAGATGTCTTTCATATATTGAAGCATTGACGCAGGATCAGGGAATTTGTTCCTTCTCCCATAATTAACTGGACACTGTGTAAAGGTTTCTACAAAGGAAAAGCCGTGATGCTTTATGGCGTTCGCATAAAGCTCTGTCATAAGAGAGGCATGGTATGCAGTAGCTCTGGCTACATAAGTCGCCCCTGCGCCTATTGCAAGATTACAAAAATCAAATGCCCTTGCAAAGTTCCCGTATGGCGTAGTGGTAGACAGCCTGGACTGAGGAGTAGTAGGTGAGCTCTGCCCGCCCGTCATACCGTAAATCTGATTATTTAAAACAATTGCAGTTATATCTATATTTCTTCTGCAGGCGTGTATGAAGTGGTTTCCGCCAATAGCCAGGGCATCTCCATCGCCCATTATCACGATAACCTTCACGTCATCTCTCAGCAGTCTTAGTCCCGTTGCGAATGCCAGAGCCCTTCCGTGAGTGGTGTGAACGGTACTAAAGTCTAAATATCCTACCGCTCTTGATGCACAACCAATGCCAGAGAGTATGACTGTCTTATCTTTATCAATCTTCACCCTATCAAAAGCTCTAAGCAGCGCACCAAGGGCAATGCCGTGTCCGCAGCCCGGGCACCACATATGAGGCAACCTGTCCATTCTTAGATATTTGTTGGTAAGCTCTCCTATCACTTTGAGATCACCTCACTTACAGTATTGTGTATAGCATCAGGGGTGATAAGCTCTCCCTTTATGCCTCGAAGCAATGTGATTTGGCAGCTATCACCGACCGATCTCTCAACCTCGTGCACCATCTGGCCCATGCTCATCTCTGCCACAACTATATTTTTGACCTTCTTTGACAATTCCCTAACTCTCTTCGATGGAAATGGCCATACTGTAATAGGCCTGAAAAAACCAACCTTAACGTTATTTTTTCTGAGTTCTCTCACAGCGCGCAGGCTCGATCTGGCAACAGAACCATAAGAAATCACTATCACGTCAGCATCTTCCGTGTATCTTTCGTCATAAGAAGACATCTCGTCTTCAACTGCGTCTATCTTATTGTGCAGTCTTCTAATCAAATCTCCTGTTTTTTCAGGATCTTCCACAGGAAAGCCCATTTCATCGTGGACCAAGCCTGTAACGTTAAACCTATAGCCTGTTCCAAGAGGAGGCAATTTTGCTCCCTTATCTCTATCAACTTTATAAGGACGAAAAGTCCCTTTTTCCTCTGAAAATGAGCCTCTATCAGGGACTTCAAGAATATTCTCGACATTGTCAATGTCTATGCCCTCTCTCATATGCGCCACAACTTCATCAAGGAGCAGCACTACCACCGATGAGATTCTCTCAGACCAATAAAATGCCCTTATGGCCTCAGTAAAGCACTCTTCAACGGAAAATGGAGCAAAGGAGACCATAGGGTGATCGCCATGCGTCCCCCACCTTACTTGCATATAATCAGATTGAGATGGCGCAGTAGCTATACCCGTGCTAGGCCCCATTCTCTGAACATCTACAATTATCAATGGCACCTCAGCCATAATCGCGTAGCCAATATTTTCCTGCATTAAAGAAAATCCAGGTCCGCTGGTGGCGCTCATAGATCTAAATCCCGCAAGGGATGCCCCAATACAGGCAGCTATGGAAGATATCTCATCCTCCATCTGAATAAAAGCCCCGCCGACCTTTGGCAAATCCCTTGAACACATCTCAGCTATCTCTGTAGATGGGGTAATAGGATATCCTGCAAAAAATTTTAAGCCTGCTTTAAATGCACCGTAAACAACTGCCTCGTTTCCCTGAACAAGTTTTGCGCTCATTTTTTTTCACCTTTTTCAACGAGTTCTATAGCAAAATCTGGGCATCTCATCTCGCACTGATAACACTTTATACATTTTTCGGGATCAGTTACTCTGCACTTTCTCTGCTCATCGAATTCCAGAATGTTGGCTGGACAAAATTCTATACATATACCGCACCCCTTACAAAAAGCCCTGTTTACCACAGGTTCTAGATGAGAACTTTGTGACATAACTTCCCCTTTCAAACAAAATAATATTTTGTATTCTTATAAATAAATTATATCTTAAATTATATTACTAAAAATACTATTAAGATATCGATATATCTTATGCTATCGATAAAAAAACTTTTATATCTATTATATTAAGTGATTTAGACTATTTACATCTCAAACGAAATGTCGCCATGTTTTTTTATGTAATTTACAATTCCTCCGTCATCTATTATTGATTGGATTCTGATATCAAGAGGCGGAAATTTCAGCTGGTAGCTGTCTCTTTTCTCTCTTAAAACGCCCTTTTCGAGATCTATCGTGATGTCATCCCCATCAAAAATCTTTTCTGTGTCCACTATGATAACAGGCAGGCCTATATTGATAGCATTTCTGAAGAATATTCTGGCAAAAGATTTGGCTACCACCGCCTTTACACCGCTCATTTTTAGCACTATTGGCGCGTGTTCCCTTGAGGAACCTATGCCAAAATTGCTGCCGCCTACGAGTATTACGCCGCTTTTTGCCTTCTCGTGAAAGTTTTCTACTACGTCTTCAAGGGCATGTTCAGATAGCTTTTCTAAATCTGATCTTAGATGAAAATATCTTCCTGGAATGATATGGTCGGTAGATATGTTGTCTGAAACTTTTATGACTCTCCCTGAAATGGCCAATTTTCAATCCTCCTAAAATAAATTTGTTCTCGGCAACTAAATGTCAAATTCTCTTGGATCGGTAATATATCCTGTAATCGCAGAAGCCGCCGCTGTAAGAGGCGAAGAAAGATATATATATGAATCAGGATTACCCATCCTGCCATGGAAATTTCTATTTGACGTGGCAAGAGCTACTTCGTTGTCTCCCAGGATCCCTTCATGAACGCCTACACAAGGACCGCATCCTGGCGCCATTACGCTCGCTCCAGAGTTTACCAAAGTTTCAATAATGCCTTCTTTAAGAGCATCCAGATATACCTTCTTCGATGCAGGAACCACTATCAGCCTTACGCCCTTTGCGACGCTCTTTCCCTTCAATATCTTCGCAGCCATCCTCAGATCCTCAAGTCTGCCATTCGTGCAAGAGCCCAGAAAGACCTGATTAAGCTTTATATCTTTCAGATTCTTCGCTCTCCTTGCGGTGTGCACGTAATGGGGGACGCTGACCATTGGCTCAATCTCATCAAGTTTGAATTCCAGTCTATCGACGTATTCTGCATCCAGATCAGGCTTTAGTTCTTTAAAGTCTTCAAATCGGTTATTCTTGTCCAGAAATTCTCTTGTAACCTCATCAGATGGAAATATCCCGACCTTTGCGCCGCACTCAATTGCCATATTGGATATGGTCAGCCTATCATAGATTGGAATGTTTTCTATATCCCCTCCGAATTCCAGCGCTTGATAGCTGGCGCCGTTTGACCCAAAGTGCTTTACGACAGATATAATAATATCTTTTCCTGTAATATATGGAGCCATCTTCCCGGTTAGGTTTATGAATATGCTTTCAGGAATCCTAAACCAGTTCTTCCCAAGACCCATAGAAACAGCTATATCGGTAGAGCCCATGCCTGTGGCAAAGGCGCCAAGAGCACCGCCTGTGCAGGTGTGAGAGTCTGCCCCCACAACTATGTCGCAAGGCCTCACCAGAGATTCTATCGCGATCTGATGACATACGCCCTGACCCACATCGTAAAGCTTGCAGCCCAGCTTAGACGACATGCTTCTTAGATAAACGTGGTCGTTTGAAAGCTCTTTTCGTGGAGAGGGAGCAGCATGATCTAAAAATATAGCGGTATTTTCGGGAAATGCCAGGCTATCCTTCTCAAGCTTTTCAAACTGTCTAAAAGATAGGGGACCCGTGCCATCCTGAACGTAAACAAGATCGACAGGTACAATTATCATCATTCCAGGACTTACATCACTTTCAGTCTTCATCTCAAAGATCTTCTGAACCATTGTTTTGGCCAAAGCTCTCACGTCCTTTCATTTTCTATTAACCAAATTATAAAATATATTTGCATATATTACTAATAAAATTATTAAAATAATAAGAGTATAATTTTAGTAAACTTTGTTTAGAAAGGAATTACAATGTCTAAAGCCAAAATGCTATCAGATCTATTAAAAGCAAAAGAAATTCTGGTAATGCCAGGCGCATACGATTGTCTGTCTGCAAAGATGGTGGAGCTTGCAGGATTTAAGGCTGTTCAGATGTCTGGATATGGATTCAGTGCCAGTCTATTAGGAAAGCCCGACATAGGACTTTTAGGCTTCGATGAAGTTTTGCGTCATACTCACAACATCTGCAATGCAGTAAATATACCCGTAATGGCTGATGGCGATACTGGCTATGGAAACTCGCTAAATGTCATCCGAACAGTTCAAGAATTTGAACAGGCAGGCGCAGCAGGAATAAACCTTGAAGATCAGGTATGGCCCAAGAGATGCGGTCATATGGATGGCAAAGAGGTAATATCTGCTGAGGAAATGGCGAAAAAGATAGAGGCAGCAGTCTGGGCGAAAAAAGATAAGAATTTCGTGATAAACGCAAGGACTGATTCAAGGCAGAAATATGGACCGCAAGAAGCTATTAGAAGAGCCAAGCTCTATTGGGAGGCAGGCGCAGATCTGATATTCCTGGAGGCCCCAGAGTCTTTAGAAGAGCTAAAGATGTATGCAAGCGAGCTCGTCCCAAAGGGCATAAGAATAAGCGCGAACATGCTCGACGGCGGTAAGACTCCTCTGCTTACCTTCAAGGAGCTCGAAGACCTGGGATTTTCAAGAGTAAGCGTTCCTGTAATGACCATATACACCGTTGCAAAAGCACTATATGACAACCTAAATCAGCTGTATAAAGACGGCACAAATAAAAATCTTCAGGACAAGATCTTTCCATTTAAAGAGTTTAATAAATTGATAGAACTCCCTGAAATTCGAGATTTGGAAAAGAAATTCCTGCCAGAAAAATAAACAATAATAAAGTTGACCGCTAAATGGACGCCCATAAAGCTTGCGCTAAGTTTAGCGGCCAACATAGATTTTGATTCTTATATCTCGTCCACTATCTTGTTTAGAGTCGAGCTCGGACGCATTAGCTTTTTCGCAATATCCTCATCTGGCCTATAATAGCCTTTTATGTCAGCCTTCTGACCCTGAACGCTGAGCATCTCTTCCTTTATTAAAGGTTCATTTTTGCTGAGCTTATCGCTAACTGCCGTAAACTTTTCCTTTATCTGAGCGTCTTCTGCTTGAGATGATAGCGCATTTGACCAGTGTTTAACGAAATAGAAATGTTCGCCTCTGTTATCAAGCTCTCCTACTTTTCTTGATGGCCACTCTCTATTGGCAAGCACCTCTGATATTGCCTTCTCGCAGGATTCTGCCAATATGGAAGCCCTTTTGTGATTATATTTGTCAGCTATGAACTTCAGGCTTTGAGAAAGGGCTACGAATTCTGCAATGGAGTCCCATCTCAAATGATTTTGCTCGAGAAATTGCTCTACATGCTTTGGGGCGCTGCCTCCAGCACCAGTCTCGAACATACGCCCGCCTGAGAGAAGGGGCACTATAGAGAATACCTTTGCGCTCGTGCCGACTTCCAATATTGGAAATAGATCGGACAGATAATCTCTCAATATGTTGCCAGTAATTGCGATCATATCCTTCCCCTTACGGATATTCTCTACTGTAGCCTTCATAGCGTTCTCAGGAGACATTATCTTTATATCCAGACCAGTAAGATCGTAATCTTTCAGGTATTCTCTAACCTTCTTGATCTCTTCTGCATCGTGAGGTCTGTTTTCATCCAGCCAGAATATTGCAGGAAGATTATTTTTCTTTACCTCTTCTACTGCAATCTGAACCCAATTTCTGACGGCAACATCCTTTACCTGGCACCCTCTCCAGATGTCGCCCTTTTCTACCGAGTGCTGCATAAGAATTTTCCCGCCTTCAGCATCTACCACCCTGACAACTCCATCATCGGGCGCTATAAAAGTCTTGTCATGAGATCCGTATTCTTCAGCCTTCATAGCGATCAGACCAATGTCTATGACAGTTCCCATTTTCGCCCTGTCAAAAGCGCCGTTTTTCTTGCAATCTTCTACTATTTTGGCATACATAGTAGCGTATGACCTATCAGGAATGACTATCTTTACATCGTGAGGCAGACCATCTGGTCCCCAGGCCTTTCCGCCGTCTCTGATTATGGTAGGTATTGACGCATCTATAAGCACAAGGTTTGGCATATGAAGGTTTGTGACTCCTTTGTTCGAGTCGACCATATATAGACCTGGATTCTTTTCATAAACGGCTTCTATGTCCTTTTTTATCTCAGCTTTCTTATCGTCAGGCAATTTTTCCAACTTTGCGAATAGATCGTTTAGGCCGCTGTTTGGATTAACTCCTATCTCATTGAGAGCACCTTGATGCCTTGCGAAGATATCCTTAAAATATGCCCTGATAGCATAGCCAAATAATACTGGATCGGACACCTTCATCATAGTGGCCTTGAGGTGCAATGACCACAAAATATCCTCTTTCTTTGCATCACTTATCTGATTCTCATAGAAATCAGACAAAGCCTTTACGCTCATAAATGAGCCGTCAAATATCTCGCCATCTAAAAGATCCAGCTCTCTAAAGACGGTAACGCTGCCCTTCTGGTCTACGAACTCTATCCTTACCCTGGCAGCATTTGAAAGAGTAATAGACTTCTCGTTTCCGTAAAAATCTCCCTCTGTCATATATGAGACGTGAGTCTTCGATGAGCTATCGTATTCTTTTAAAGGAAGTCCCATCAACTGCGGAAACTTCCTGGCAGTTTCTTTTATAGACCTTGGGACCGCGCGAATATTGTTCCCCTGCCTTAATACAGGATTTACAGCGCTGCCCAATGCCCTGGAATATCTCTCTCTTATCTGCTCATCCTGATCTGATTTTGGATCATCTGGATAATCAGGCAGATTGTATCCTTTTGCCTGCAATTCCTTTATGGCGACCTTCAGTTGCGGAAGAGAAGCGCTTATATTTGGCAGCTTTATGAGAATGGTATCTGGCTGGTTTACAAGTTCACCAAGAATAGAGAGATCATCAGAGACCCTTTGATCTTCGGTTAGAAAGTCAGAAAAATTGGCCAATATCCTTGACGAAAGAGAGATATCCTTTATATCTATCTCGATATCTGACATGTCAAAAAATTTCTTTACTATCGGTAGCAAGGAAAAGGTGGCAAGATATGGCGCCTCATCTACAATAGTCCAAATTACCTTCACTCTATCTTTCATAGCAATCTTCCCTTCAAATTTATTTTCTATCACAAAATATTATAAACTTATTTAGCGGTTGGAATAGATTGAATTTTGGTTATTGATTTGGTTCATTTAATGAAAATCGGATTTTCTATCCTTGTGAGGAATATCAGCAAAATCTATTGCAACGTTACTTATAGATATCCTTGAAATAATCGGATATACAAATGTAATTAAGGGTGGCAAACAATAAACTATTACAATTACGATAAAAGCTATATAAATCAAGTTAAAAAATTCAATTTGAAAACCAAACCTAATCATAAGAATAAGTGCTATTAGAAATAATAAAATAATACCTACAAGTAAACGATTCAAAACTAAAAAGCTTTTTTTAATTTCATTTCTGTGCTCTAT
>NZ_JBAGBW010000018.1 GCF_039822205.1 Thermodesulfobium sp. 4217-1 | reverse complement strand
CCTCACGATAACTAATTAATCAGATATACGATTAATTTTAGTTTTCACTTCTAATAATAATAGCAAGATTATCTTTTAATTTTTGCACTATTATATTAACCCATTCGTTAATCTCGTCGTTCGATAGAGTTTTTTCATCACTTCTAAATCTTAGGCTTAGGGTTATGCTCTTCATGTTGTCGGGTATACCCTTTCCCTGATATACATCAATAACAGTTAGACTTTCAAGTATGGGACAATTTAATAGTTTGACCTCATCTTGAATTCTAAAATAAAATACTTCATTGGGCACTATCAGTGAAATATCCCTGGTAGCCGCAGGAAAGATAGAAAAATTATGTTTATCATTTTTTAGTTCCATTAATTCAAAAAATTCATCTAAAAATAGCTCTGAATAAAAAAATGGCTGATTGATATCCCAGTTGTGCAAAATTCTCGGATTAACCTCGCCAATTTCTATTATTTTTTTATTATTAATAACAAATGCACAAGAAATAGATGGATGAAATACCTCCCTTACTTCAGGTGAAACATCCCACTCAGAAAAGCCGAAAAATCTCAAAAAATTCTCAAAAATCCCTTTAAATGAATAAAAAGACCAATTTTTATCATCAACAGATAATCTCCAAGGATTTAGCTGTCTTCTTCCTGTGGCCACTGTCCCCAAAATATGATCCTCTAAAAATGAGTTATTTCTCTTTTTAAATACCTTCCCAACTTCAAAAAAAGAAATATCATAAATTTGCCTATTCAAATGCCTCTTTAAAAGCATGGTTAATGGCTCTAACATTGAAGTTCTTAAGACACTGTGCTCTTCAGAAAGAGGAGACAACACCTTTATAACTTCGCTTTCATCATTGTAAATTGAGCTATCACTATTCTCAGCAAAGGTTACACTTGTTTTTTGAATATCGTCCATAGATATCAAAGTGTCACAAATTGATTCAGTAAAGCCATTGCTTGAAAAATAATTCTTTATTTTATTAACAAATTTTATTTTTTTGGGTAAAAATCCAGGCATAGCTTCATTTGGCAATACGGAAGGAACTTTTGAAAAGCCTTGAAATCTTGCAACTTCTTCTATAAGATCGGCGGCCTCTTTAATATCTAACCTATATGTAGGCCTAATTACGTTAAATCCATTTTCTTTAAGATCGACTTTAAAATTCAAGTTTTGAAGAGATTCTTGAATGTCGGTTTTAGAAAAAGATGTTCCCAAAACTGAATTTACTTTCTCTGGCACCAAGAATATGTCTCCAGAATTTTCTGGGATAATTCCATCAACTTCGACATTGCTATGCAGTGAGGCACCGGTTATTGAAGCTATCATAGACGCAGCAAAGGTGATTATATTTGAGACATCTTTCCAATACAAGCCCTTCTCAAACCTAATAGAAGCCTCACTCCTGATACCCAACCTTCTCGATGTCCTTCTAATATTTACATGATTGAAAATGGCAGCTTCAAGAAAGACATCAGTTGTCTCGTTTGAGATTTCCGAATTTTCACCACCCATAATGCCAGCAAGTCCTATTGACCCAGATTCGTCTGCTATTACAATATCATTTTCATTTAAAGATACTTCAGACCCATCCAATAGTTTTAATTTTTCTCCATCAAGTCCACGTCTTACAAAGATGTTTTTATTTATCTTATTCATATCAAATGCATGGAGTGGGTGGCCGAAAAGGTGCATAACATAATTTGTACAATCAACAATATTATTAATCGGTCTTATACCAACTTTTTTTAACTTTTCGGCAATAAATGGCGAAGAAGGCTTTATTTGAACATTTTCAATCCACTGGCCTAAATAAACAGGACACCCTTCCAAAAAATTAATTTTAATTTTGACAGGACACGGGTCATTTGAATATTTACAATCAAACCCATTGATCTTAACTTTTAGCTTTAACTTTGCACCAATCTCCCTTGCAATGCCAACAACCCCCATTAGATCAGGTCTATTGGCAGGGATGGCCAAATCAAATACATAATCTTTTTCGCCCAGAACAGAAACAAGATCTGCGCCTATTTGGAATTTTTCATCGTTCAATATCATAATGCCAGAGTGATCCTTGCCAAAGCCTAATTCATTCGCAGAACAAAACATCCCTTCTGACAATATGCCTCTTAATTTTGACTTTTTTATAGTAGTGCCAGTTGATAATTTGGAGCCATGAAGGGCAACTGGAACAATATCGCCTACACTTAAATTGGTTGCTGCAGTGACAATCCTTTTTACATTTTCTCCAAAATCCACGTCTACAACGAAAAGCCTGTCTGCATCTGGATGCTTTTCATGATTTATAATTCTTCCTATTGCTACGTTATTAAAATCTGTCTTAACTTCATCAATTTGTTCAACTTCTATTCCAGCACTTTGCAATATATCTGAAACATTTTCTACAGTAAGACATTCGCCAAGAATTTCACTCAACCAAGATAAGGAAACCTTCAAAGCAATAAAACCTCCTTAAAAAAATGAATAAAAAAGTTATTAGAATGAAAAATTCTAACTATTTATAAATGAATGTATAAATCTCAAATCGTTATCGTAAAACATCCTTATATCGTTAATCGAATATTTTAACATCGCCAATCTCTCAGGGCCCATTCCAAATGCGAATCCTTGCCACTCCTCTGGATTATAGCCAACATTTCTCAAGACGTTTGGATGAACCATTCCAGCACCCAGTACCTCTAACCATCCAGTATGGCTACAGATTGTACATCCCTTCCCTTCACAAAATATGCACTTTATATCAACTTCGGCACTTGGCTCAGTAAATGGGAAGTAACTAGGTCTAAACTGAATCTCGCAACCTTCTCCAAAAAAAGATTTTGCAAAATATTCTAAAGTGCCCTTTAGATTAGCAAATGAAATTTTTTTGCCGATTGTCAAACCTTCGACTTGATGAAAAACAGGAGAGTGTCGTGAATCTTTAGCATCTCTCCTATAGGTTTTGCCGGGAGCTATTATTCTAATTGGCGGTTTTAGTGATTGCATTGCTCTAATCTGTACAGGCGAGGTATGAGTTCTTAACAATATATCGTTAGATAGATAAAAAGAGTCTTGCATCTCTCTCGCAGGATGGTCTTTTGGAATATTTAGGGCTTCAAAGTTGTAGTAATCGCTCTCTATCTCAGGGCCCTCAAATATTGTGTATCCAATGCCAACAAATATTTCAATAATATTGTCTATTACAGTTGTCAGAGGGTGAAGCGAGCCGACATTTTGACAGTCTCCAGGAAGAGAGCTATCGATCCTCAATTTCTCAAGGTTATTGTGAATTGTCTGTTCTTTGATCATAGACAATTTTCTTTCTTTTATCTCAGTAATAAAAATTTTTATACTATTAAGCTCCATACCAAATCTTTTTTTCTCTTCAAAACTTAAATCTTTCAATTTAGAAAATAGCTCGGTAATTAAACCTTTTCTCCCAAGATATTTTGAATATATCTCCAAAATTTCCTGACTAGAAGAGGCCTTTTCTATTTCTTCCTTAGCTTCATCTTTTAATGATTCCAAAGACAATCCTTATTCCTCCTTTAGCTTATAGACAAAATTTTCATATTTATTGATATTACTAATCTGGCAACATTGATCCTGGTGATCCAGGGAAGTAAATTGGAATAGAGGAAAGTCTCCATTCGTTATCTTCAACGTATACAGAAATAGTCTTTACAATATCAAATTTTTGATTGTTTTCAGTAAACGAGATTTTTATATTGACTTCAGCATAGCCTCTTGCAGTCTTAAAAACGGCTTTTGAAAGTTTATAAGAATCAATCCTTAGACCATTAGCCTCAGCTTTCTTAAATTCGTTTACAAAGGTATCTTTGGAAACTATTTTTTTATCCCCTTTCAACAAGTACACGTACATTTTGTCATAATCACCCTTCATCCAATCTGAAAAGTAATCTTTTAAGGCATCAGTCGCTGTGCCATGAGTGAATACTACTGTTCCTTCCAGACTTGGATTGGATTCTGGATCAGCAAATGAGCTGGTCTGAAAAAATAACACTGCTACTACTGTAAATAAAATTAAAATTAAATTTTTCATTTCAACACTCCTTTAGATATTTTAAGAAAATCTTTCAACTGTAAAGGTAAAATAATCACAAGGCATAGAGTTAAATATACCCGCTTTCATCTTTGAAATTTTTATTTGCTCATATACACTATCTACTCCTTCTAAATCAGGAAGCAACAAGCCCTGCCTTGTTCCCTGTCTTACAATAATTCCATTTATTTTCGGATCCAATTTTTTCAAATCCAACACCGGCACAATATCAGATAAAACATCCAACTTATATTCTAACAAGTCCAATTCATCAATAGTAACCGGATCAAACCTTGGGTCCCTTGTGGAAGCGCTTATTGCATTTTCAATTATTTCCTGATACAAAGAATCATAAAAGGGTAAAATGGTTCCAATACAGCCTCTCAGCTCTCCCTTTTTATAAATCGTACAAAAACAGGCACTCTTTTTGCTAAAAAGAGCTGTATCTTTGTAGCCTTCATCAGGTTTTTTATGCTCCTTCACCCAAAGCTCCACAGTCTGCTTGGCAAGCTGAACATAGGGATGCATTTTATTTACCTCCCCAGATAAATTTTTTAACAAACTCTGGATCCCAATTATATAGGATATCACAAGGCTTAAAAAGTTCCAAAAAATCCCACTTTAAGATTCTAAAATCTAAGATCACAAAAGCTCCAACGTCATTCTTACTTCTAATAAGTCTTCCAAACCCTTGCCTTAGAGATAGCTTTGCGTTTGGCAAATAACTTTTAGTAAAAACTTCCTTCCCTTCATTTTTTTCTCGCATAACCATTACGGGATCACTTGGATTTGGAAAGGGAATTCTATCGATGATCAAAAGAGATAGAGATGGACCAGGAACATCAATACCTTCCCAAAAACTGCTCATCCCAAAAAGTACCGATGAGCTATCGTTCGAAAATTCATCTATTAACTGAATATTTGATTTTTCACCTTGAAATAGATATTTAAATTTTCTCTTTTTCGAAGTTATTAATTTTTTCGTTTCGTTCAAGTTCTTTTGTGACGTAAAAAGAACAAGAGCATGGCCTCCAAAATCTTCAAGAATACACTCAACAGCATCTGCCACCTGGGATGAAAACAAAGGAGACTTTGGATCTATGTCAAAATTTTGCGGAACAATTATCTTTGCCTGTTTTTTATAGTCAAAGACGCTTTTAATTACAATCTTATTGTCAGCTTTGAAATCAAGCTCGTTTTCAAAGTAATTAAAATTTTTCTTGTCAGGCGTAAGGGTTGCCGAATACAAGACCATAGATTTTGGAGCTTGCAATTCAAGAATGTTATTGAGAATTCCTTTTACATAAACAGGCTCAATTGATAGGCAGCTTTTTTCATTAGAAAATGAATATGAAATATTTGGATAGTCATTTAGGTTTAAAAAATCTGAAATAGACAGGGCACAAGATTCGATTTTTCTCTTATAGAACTTCAATTTTGTATCAGCTAAACCCTTAGAACCGATTTTTTCTAAAAACTTCTCCCATTCTACGAACTCACTTAAGGCCTTTCTTGATGTGTCCAATATTTCATTGCCAATTTTTTCCAAAAAAGGTAATGGTTTATGAAAAGTTATAAGTCTTAAATTCTTATTAATTTTAGGATCGAGGCAGTGTTCTTGAAGTAGGTTGAAAAAGGTCTCATAAGATAATTTTAATTCATTAATGTAGTTTTCTAATGACTTTAAATCGTTCACAACTGGCGACAAAATATCTGGTTCCCTATCTGCTATTTTCATGGCTATCCCGCGCGGCAAGAAATAATTTAAAGAATTTTTTGAAAGTTGTCTTGTGTAAGCTGAAGATAATATTGAAGGCAGGTGATGAGCCTCATCCATGAGTATATGATCATAGTTAAAAGGAAAAGAACCGTTTATCAAGTTAAAGAAAAAGGTATGATAATTTGAAACTAATATATCTAAATCATTCAAGCTGTTAACAAGTCTAAAATAGTGGCAGGAACCGCTAATCAAATATGGACATCTTCTACCAGGGCAATCCTCATAATCCACTTTTATTATATCTTTTATTTCATAACTTAGAAAGTCATCATATTCACTTAAGTCACCGTCATGTGAATTCCTTGCCCAATCTCGAATTAAATTTAGCTCATCTCGATATATTAGGCCCTGAGTTCTTAATGCCTCATCAAAACGTAGCCAACAAAAATAGTTCGATCTGCCCTTAATTACTCCATATTTAAAATCGACTTCAGTAAGCTTGTTTAAATTTGGCAAATCTTTTTTTATCAATTGATCTTGCAAAACGATTTTTGCAGTTAAATATAGAACTTTTGAGTCATTAATAAAGATATCTGCTATGGAAGGAATTAGACTCGAATATGTTTTGCCAATTCCTGTTGGTGCCTCAACAAGTGATATCTTACGATCTTCCATAGTTTCAGCAATTAATTTCGACATCCTTCTCTGGCCCAATCTTTTTTCAAGAGAGGATTTTTTTTCTATTAACTCAAACAAAGAATCAATCGAAATTATTTTATTTTTTTCCATTTAACCAATTAATTTTTCTGCTTGCAAGAACAGGATTTAATAGCGTTCCAAAAATTCCAAACAGTATAAAGGTAGCCCCTATTAGCTTATACCCAAGAGTTTCTTGAAAAAATACAATTGCGGCAACACTGCCAACTAATGGCTCAATAAAGGTAAAAACAGCTGCTTTCGAAATCTCTACTCTGCTCAAGCCATAGTAAAACAAAAAATAAGCTATAATTCCAGGAAAAAATATTAAATAAAATATTTCCATAATATTATGGAATGAATATTTTCTAAGAAATATATTGAAACTTACAAAAGGAAAATATATCAAAGTTGCAGTCGAAAATCTATAAAGTGTGAGCTTAAGTGGCAATATATAATTTGAAAAATATTTTCCAAACATACTATTAATTGCATACGAAATCCCAGAAATAAGACCAAATATCATAGTTATTCCAGGATTTATGCTCTTGCTATCATAACTGGTGATAAAAAGTAGTATAATGCCAAAAAATCCCAATAGAACACAAAATATTAGCCACTTTGTAAGCTTTTCCTTAAAAAAATACTTTGCAAATATAGTGATAAAGAAAGGAGCAGTGTATAAAAGCAATACAGAGATAAATATTCCGTTTAACTTAACTGAAGTAAAAAAAGAAAACCATTCAATAATGGTAAATAATGCAAACAAAAGCAGGGGATAAAATAGTCTTTTGGAATATAAATACCTAATATCTCTAAAAAGTGGTATAAAACCAATTAAAAATACTCCGAATAGCCTAAAAAAGACCACATCGCTTGCGTTAAATCCAGACCTGTACAGAAGCTCAGCAACAGGCCCTAAAAGACCCCATAAAACACAACTAAGTGAGATAAAAAGGTAACCAGTAAGGATCATTTAAATGACCAATTTTTGTTATGATAATGCATACTGCTTATTAAACCTAAAGCAATAAAATTTGTCATTAAAAAAGTGCCGCCATAAGATACAAAAGGCAGAGGTATGCCAGTAACTGGCATAACGCCTAATACCATGCCAACGTTTACAAAGGTGTGAAAAGAGATTAAAAAAGACCATAATACACAAAAATAACCCAGATATCCTTTAATCTCAAAGCCGATTTGAAGGATCCTTAATACCACTAAAAATTCTAATAATATCGTTAAAAAGCCGCCAATTAAACCCCACTCCTCAACAACTGCACTAAAAATAAAATCAGTGTGCTGTTCTGGGATAAAGTGAAGTTGAGTATGCGTACCATTTAAAAAACCCTTACCAAATAAGCCGCCAGAAACAACTGCCGCCTGAGACTGAATAAGATGGTAACCAGTTCCAGTTGGATCTTGAAATGGATTGACAAAAGCTAATAATCTTTCTTTTTGATAATTGTGCAATGTATTCCAGCCTATAGGACCAGAAATAGCAGATATTAAAATAAGTGAAGATATTAAAATGATAGATAATTTGCTTTTTTTAACCTTAAAAAGTATATAGAGAACAAGAGGGATTAATATTATCAAGAGTAACTTAAAAAAGTACACAAAAAACGATAATACTACTGCAGCAAAAACAAGATAAATAATCATATCGAAACCGTAAAATGCAAATCCTACCAACCAGAGAAATAGAATTGCCAAAGCAGTACCAAGATCTGGTTGCAAAGAAACAATTACGAATGGAATTACAGAATAAAGTATTGAGTTAAGTATTACAATATAATCTTTATTATTCGAAGTAAAGATCTTTGACAGGTGGATCGCAACCAAAAGTTTTAAGAATTCCGAAGGCTGAAATGAAAAAGGGCCCAAAGACAGCCACCTTCTCGACCCAAGCGCCACCTGTCCGAAAATAATAGTAAACAATAAAACAAAAATCCCAAAAAAGTATATCTTTTTTGAATTGTCAAATATGTGTCTTTCTCCTATGTATGAAGAAATTAACATTAAAACAACTGAAATTAAATACCAGGCGAATTGCTTTATTACAAATATATATCGATTACCATTTGTTAAATAGACATTGGAATAAGTAACACTAAAAATGTTAACCATTCCCCATATAGTTAAAACAGTAACCATTAAAAAAAGTTTTAAATCAATTATTAATATTATATTTTTTAGTCTTTGGAACAATGCTATCTTTTTCTTTTAAGTGGAATATTCACAATAAGATGGCTAAGATCAGATTCTGTTGATTCAACAAAAACATTTGCAGCTTCTTCATCTATTTCCATATATTTACCAATAACCTGTATAATCTCTTCTCTAATTTTTTCCTGTAAAGCAGGGTTTATAGAAAGCCTATCAAATGTCAAAACAAACTGTAGTCTCTCTTTTGCAATTGTTGAGTTCTTGTCTTCCTTTTTGAATAAAAAGTCCAATATTCCCACTTTACTCTCCTAACCTAGCCTTAAAAAGTCTTTAATCTTTTTTAACAATCCATTATTTTCTTCAAAAGAAGGAAAATCAACCTTTTCTCCCATTAGTCTCCTTGAAATTCTCTGGAAGGCTTTACCGGCATTCGTTATATCAGAGGTCACAATAAGCTCACCTTTATTAGCAAAGGCAATAATCTCTGGATCTTCGGGAACAATGCCTAAAAGTTGAATCCCCAATATATGCAATACATCCTCCACATCAAGCATGTTGCCCGACTTAACCATTGCATACCTATACCTATTTAGAACAAGATAGTGATCCTTAATCCCCTTTGCTTCCAACAAGCCTATTACCCTATCTGCATCCCTTACAGCAGTGACTTCAGGCGTTGTAACAACAATGGCTTCATCAGCAAAATTTGAAGCGGCCATAAATCCTTGCTCAATACCTGCAGGCGAATCAAGGATTACATAATCAAATTCATTTTTCAAACCCTTTATAATCTCACCAAACCTGTCTATAAGCCCAGCAAGATCAGATTTGTCGTGAATCTGAGAAGCTGCAAGTAGATACAAAGAACTTATTCTTTTATCCCTTACAATAGCCTGTTGAATCTTGCATCTTCCCTCCATTACATCCATTACATCGTACACAATTCTCTTTTCAAGGCCCAGGATAATATCCAGATTCCTCAAACCAATATCTATGTCAGCCAATAATACTGATTTGCCCAGACTTGCCAGACCACCACCTAAATTTGCCGAAGTAGTAGTCTTGCCAACTCCACCCTTACCAGAAGTTACTACAATGCACTTCCCCAAAATATCACTCCCCTATCAAGAATTTTCGTCCCTTCCAGGACTCAATATTTATTTTATTATCTTTATAGTAAGCAACCACATTATCGTTCAAATCCTTACTATCATCTGTTGACAGCTCAAAAAAACCGCCAATTTGCAATTGAACTGGGTCAAAATCTAAAGCAAAAACAATGGAACAAACATCTAAAATCCCAGCCTGGACGACTCCTTTTAGGCTACCAAGCACTATAACAGAGCCACCAGCAGAAATTTTTGAACCCGGATTTACATCACCTAAAATTATAACATTTCCTTTAAAATCAACTTTTTGGCCAGATCTCAGGCTTTTATAAATATATTTAGTAGGCATTTTATCAAAACATATTCTATCATCAATACCCTCAACACTTTTGACACCCTTATCAGTTAAATCTAAGTCCTCAAATTTAAATGATTCAATTTCCTCAAACTTAGCTAATTTAAGCTTAAGCTGTTCAATAAAAGAAATCTCTAGATCGCATAAAGGTTGAATTTCAAAAACCACCTTTGTGCCTTCAAAGAATCTTTTATTGCTCTCAAAAAAAATTTTTACATAATTGATTATATCCGATAAAGAAGATCTTTGCTCTATTACAAGTCTAAGAGCTCCCTTACTTCCTACTAGACGAAATCTCCTATTTTTATCCATATCACCTTTCCCTCAAACCAGGATTAGAAAAATAATAATCTAAATAAGACTTTGCTACTGGTCCAGAAAATGAAGCACCTTCGCCAATGTGTTCAAAAAAAACACAAACTACAATTTCAGGAGCATCATAAGGAGCTGCTGCAACTATCCAGGAGTGAGGCTTTTTCCTGGGAGGATCTTCTGCTGTACCTGTTTTTGCTATTGCGGTATACTTATCGCTATTCAAGATCTCAGCCGTTCCCTCTAAAACTGCCTTCCTCAATCCCTCTCTAACCACTTCAAATGTTTTCTCGCTAAACTTTAAACCATCATAAGATGAATATGAGCCATTAATTAATTTACATCCTGCAAAGCTTCCTTTGTTCACAAAAATGCTCATCATCCTTGCTATATCCAATGGCGTAGTACGAACAAACCCCTGACCAATAGACATATTAACTGTATCACCATCATACCAAACATCATTAAATTTTTTTTCTTTCCATTCTTGTGTAGGCAGAAAGCCTGTTTCTTCTCCAGGCAATTGCAAACCACTAGGCAGATTAATACCAAACTTGTTAGCATAATATCTTATTTTTTCTGGTCCCAATCTTAAACCCAGAGTATAAAATACTACATCACATGATTGAGCGATAGCCTTCTCAATATGAAGATGACCATGTCCACCTGGAAGCCAGCAATAGAAAGTGTGATCTCCAACTTTTAGATATCCAGGGCAATAAAACATCTCTTCTGGAGTAGTAACTCCCTCTTCCAGAGCAGCAACGCTAACTGCTATTTTAAAAGTAGATCCAGGCGGGAAAGATGAGAGAGCTCTATTTACAAAGGGATGCTCCTCTTTTAAGATGTCGTTCCAGTCTTTTTGTGACATTCCATAAACCATCTTGTTTGGATCAAAATCTGGAGAGCTTGCAATAGTCAATATTTCGCCACTTCGCGGATCAATAGCCACAAGAGCCCCAGGCCTCTCTGCCAAAAGTTTTTGGGCATGTTCTTGAAGATCAGAATCAATATTTATTTTTATATTTTCGCCTGGTATTGGCTTGGTTCCCTGAAATCTCTTCTGTATATTTCCAAAAGCATCTACAATTGTAATATCGGCGCCGTCCTGTCCTCTTAGCTCCTTATCCTTTACTAATTCCACACCAGTTTTGCCAACAATCTGATTTGGATGAAGATAGGGAAATTCTTTTAGATCTCTTTCTGAAGCTTCACCAACATAACCTATGGTATGGCATCCTACATTTTTTAGTGGGTAATTTCTCATGGGAATCTCAATAAGCCTAAATCCCTTTTGCCTAAAAGTGAGCTCAGATAAGCTAAGATATTGTTTATTGTCTAATTTCTCATGAAGTATATAAGGATATGGGTTTCCTACACTTTTCTTGATAGCATCATAGATCTTGGAAGTATCCTGATTAATGATTGGCCCTATGCTGTCAGCTAGTTCCATAGCATTGTTATCATCTTTAGCTATAAACATTATCGCATGCGCCGAATTGTCATAAGCCATAGGCAATCCTTTTCTATCAAAAATTTTTCCTCTTGGAGCCGGAACAGGGAAAATTCTTGTAGTACTGTCAATTGTTACCTGTTTAAACTCATCACCACTAAACATAGCCAACGATATAAGCCTATAGTTTAGTACCGTCCAAAGCAATCCTAAGAAGCCAAGAGACAAAAATTCTCTTCTCCTAATTTTCATTTTGACCCACCAATAAATATTTGTAAGATTTTTGGATAACAAAAAAGAAGATCCAATTCAAACAAGAATTGACAAATACGATTAAAAAGAGATGTGAGAAATTAAAAATATTTATTATATTGGATACAAAAACATATAGTATTAAATAATAGCTCAACATTGAAAATATAAAAATTAGAGTTTGGCTCCATCTAAAATTTTTCTCCAGATACAATTTTATAAATATAAACATAAATATAAATATAATAAGATTTGTGCCTAAATAGATTCCCAATCTTAGATCATCAAAAAACGAAAAAAACAACAATGGCAATAAAATGCTCTTTGAAAAACTAAAATTATAATATAAGGCAAAAAGAATAGCAGGTGTAAGAGTTAGTATAATACTTGAAAACCCAAGTGTATTAACAAAAAATAAAAATAATATCTGAACAACATAAAAGAATAAACAAATTATGGAACTCAACTTCCAAGATAGACCCATACGTCATCAACCATCTGTATTTGTTTTATAGGCAAAGCAGTAAAAACAGTGTTCAAACTGCCAACGTCATGAAGACCCATAACCTTCGCAACGGGAATATCTGGAGGCAAAAGTGATGATGGGACACTTGCAGTTACCAAAACTTCAAGAGGATGAATTGCTACAAATACACTTGGAACATTAAAGAGTAACTGCTCAGAACCAGTACCCTCCAGAATTCCATATAAATTCGATCCATTCAGTTTTACAGGAATTTTTACCGTTTTGTCTCCAATATATGAAACCCTTGAATAAGTACCAGCAACGTCAGAAATTAATCCTATGATACAGCCGTCAGAAATTACAGGCATTCCCGTTTTTATTCCATTATCATAACCTACATTAATAATTAGATCTTGATAAAAAGGCTCAGTTCTATATAAAATAGTAGCTTTCAAAAGTTTAAATTTTGGGTGTTGAGATTGAAAATTTTGAAAGGCCTTTTCATTAGATAAACTTTGAGCATCTTTTAGAAGTAAGGCATACGAAAGCCTTAACTGCTCATTTTGTTTTCTCAAATCTTCAACTTCTTTATTAAGGCTGATATTATCATTGGCAATATTAGCCAAATTATTAGAAAAATGCTCCAAACCAGTTGCCCAACTGCTCAATATATATACAGGCGTTAAAACAAAGAACCCTACCCTGTTATAAATATTAAATTTATAATTTAAAAAAAATAAAGATATAAATAAAAAGAAAACTAAAAAAAATATTTTTTTTTTAGTTTTTAAAAACATGACCAAATCTATCTATGTCCTCCAAGACCTTTCCAATACCTTCGGCAACTGCGAGCAGTGGATCCTCTGCCAAATAAACAGGTATTTTGAGCTTTTCAGATATATATTTGTCTAATCCCTTAAGGAGAGCTCCACCTCCAGCAAGCATAGCACCTCTTTCCATAATATCAGAAGCAAGCTCTGGAGGAGTTTGCTCTGCTGTGAGCCTTATGGTTTCAGTTATTTGATCTACTATAGGGCTTATGACCTCTCTAATTTCAATCGAAGTTAAGTTTAAACTCTTTGGTAAGCCAGTAATTAGGTCTCTTCCTCTGACTTCCATATTTTTTTCTTCTCTCTGCGGATAGGCAGAGGCAATATTAATTTTTACATCTTCGGCAGTTCTCTCGCCGATAAGTAAATTGTACTCTTTTTTACAATATTCCATTATCACATCGTCCAGTTCATCACCTGCAACCCTTAAACTCTTTGCAACAACCATGCCGCCAAGAGAAATAACAGCTACTTCAGTAGTTCCACCACCTATATCGATAATCAAGCAACCCTTAGGTTCGTCAATAGGCAAACCAGATCCAATTGCAGCAGCCATCGGCTCTTCGATTATATATGCCTCTCTGCCACCAGCTCTTTGTGAAGCTTCAATTACTGCTCTTCTCTCGACTCCTGTAATGCCTGAAGGTATCCCAACTATGATTCTTGGCTTAAAAATACCAGTTGAAATAGCCTTTTTTATAAAATATCTGAGCATCATTTCGGTAGTTTCAAAATCAGCTATCACCCCATCTTTTAGCGGTCTAATAGCAACTATATTTGAAGGAGTTCTACCAAGCATATTTTTTGCTTCCATCCCTACAGCTACTGTCTGCTTCTTCTCGATATTATAAGCAACTACTGAGGGCTCCTGGGTAACTATTCCTTTTCCGCGAACATAAACTACTGTATTTGCAGTACCTAAATCAATGCCAACATCATTAGAAAATTTCATAAATCCAAACAACTTTTATCCTCCTCATTGTTCACTAATAATTTTTGCATTAATTCCTTTTAATTTTAAATTATTAACAAGATTTAATGCATCTTCCCTGTTATTCAAAGCAGCCAGTTGCAACCAATAAGCACCATTGGCTTTCAAAAGAATACTTGAATAACCCAACTTAAAAAGTTCATTTTTTGTTCCAACACTGTCTTGTTCATCGTCAAACGGCCCCAACCTAACTTTATACAACAAATTTTTTGAGTTCTTTACATTGTTAGTTTGAGGTTCGTTAACGGTACTTTTATTGTTTTCTTCACTGCTTGCTTTAGAATCTTCGCTACTTTTAGTTTCAGTATTATAAACCTTTTGTTGTGAATTTATATTAGAATTTGATTCTCTATTTTGTACAGGAGCTTGTACAGCAACATTATTATTTTCATTGGACGCAACCGTTTGAGTATGAGGCTTGTTAAAAAAGATTACATTAAACCCTTTGCCAAGTAAATAAAATCCAAAAAAAGATAATAAACAGGAAAATATTATTATGACAACATAAACCATTTTATTTTTCAAAATATCAACCTCCAAGACTTTTTATAAAGGCTTGTTGTTCCTCATATGTCCTTGAGAAAAAGTGAGTTCCATCTCCTTTTGCTACAAAGTACAGATAATTTGTATTAGCGGGATGAAGAACTGCCTCAATTGATTTTATCGATGGGCTGTTGATAGGCGTTGGCGGCAAACCGTAATGTAGATAAGTATTGTAAGGAGATTCAATTCTAGTATCAGCATAGGAAAGCACGTCTTTATGGACTGGCAAAAAATACTCAACACTGGCGCAAGATTCCAACGGCATATTTATTTTTAGCCTGTTCAAAAAAACCGAAGCAATTATTGGTCTTTCCTTGTCTACCTTCGCCTCTCCTTCCACCAAAGAAGCAAGCTTTAACACATCGTAATAATCTTTTCTGTCTTTAATAAGTGGCCAAACCTTTTTTTCAAAATCGCTGAGCTGCATATCTATAATTTCTTTTGGCGGATCGTTTTTCCCAATAAAAAATGTGTCAGGAAACATAAACCCTTCTAAGGTTTTAGAATTAATACCCTTTAAAAACGGATATTTATCAGAAAATGATCCTAAATCATTAGATGCAATATTTTCATATTCTTTATAACCGTCATAACCATCTTCTTTCAAAGTAAGCGTCATATCTTGAATCCTTTGTCCCTCCGGAAATGTAACTTTTATAAAGCTCTTTGATCCCTGTTGAATGATATCCGTAGATTCTAGAAAACTTCCCGATAACTTATAGTTGCCAGCTTTGGGTTCAAAATTTCTTAATCTTAGGTATAAATCAGTCAATATAGACGGACTAACATCGTATGCTTTATATAGCCTATCCAATACTGTCATAGACGATTCACCGCTATAAACATGAAAATTTATACTATTTGGTAATCTATAGAATAATACATAAGGGAAGTTGAAAATTACCAATAAAGCCAGCAACAACAAAAAATACAAACTCCATCTTTTCAAATGGCATATTGTTCTTTTCGGTTGCAATTTTCTTAAAATTTAAATACCCTATTCTGGGATGTCTTCGAAATCAAAACTGTCCTTTAAATATTGATATATTTTGTCAAATTCCTCATCAGTCAAAGATTCATCTACTTTGGTATCCTCGGCACCAAATATTACTACTGGGGTTAAAAAGTTATCAGATTCCTGTCTAAATATCGATATCTCAGGTATAAATTCGCTATCTATTTCCTCTTCTTCAAGATATGGAGTTAAAACAAAATACACCTTATCCTCAAGCTCAAATTTATCGAGAAGCTCATATTGCTTTTTTACCCCTTCTTCTTCAATTTCAAATATTTCTAATTCATCAAACTCTCTATCTTCTTCCACGATTCACCTCGCTTCTTTAATATCAAAACTATATGTTATCATTTTAGCTAAAATATATCAATTACTTATGGAGGTAATAAATTTGGATTTTAAGATTTTTGAAAACAATATTTTAAAAATAATCAATCGTTATGACGAAATAAACGAGCTCTTAGCGGATTTAGAAACTATAAACAATCCTTCCAAGCTTATTTCTCTTTCTCAAGAAAAGTCAGAGCTAGAAGATATTGTAAACGATTACAATGAGTTGAAAAAACTTAAAAATTCTCTATCTGAGCTTGGGGAACTAAAAAATAATGAAGATGAAGAAATAAAAATTTTAGCCGAAGAAGAGTTTCAAAGCGTCGAAAAAAATATCAATAATATTGAATCAAAGCTCTTAAATAATATTTTGCCAAAAAATCCGCTTGATGACAAAAATATCATTCTTGAAGTCAGAGCAGGCGCTGGAGGAGAAGAGGCAGCCCTATTTGCATCAGAGCTTCTTAGGATGTATATGAGATACGCAGAAAGAAAAAACGCAAAAACTGAAATATTTTCTATCAACGAAACAGGAATTGGTGGCATAAAAGAGGCAATAATATCAATAAAGGGCAAAAAGATATATAGCCGCTTAAAATACGAAAGCGGAACCCATAGAGTCCAAAGAGTTCCTGAAACCGAGTCCGGAGGTAGAATACACACTTCAACTGCTACTGTTGCAGTATTGCCAGAAGCTGATGAAATTGACGTTTCAATCGATGAAAAAGATCTAAAAATTGATACATTTCGTGCTGGAGGCGCAGGAGGCCAGCATGTTAACAAAACAGACTCTGCAGTGAGAATTACCCACTTGCCTACTGGAATAATAGTAGCTTGTCAAGATGAGCGTTCTCAGTTTCAAAATAAAGACAAGGCAATGAGAATCCTTGCAGCAAAAATATTGGAAGAAAAAAGAATTGCATCAGAAAAAGAAATTTCAATGTCAAGAAAAGTACAGGTTGGATCAGGAGATAGAAGCGAAAAAATTAGAACATATAATTTTCCTCAAGGCAGAGTTACAGATCACAGAATAAATCTTACTCTGTTTAGACTAAATGAGATCCTGGATGGCGACATAGATGAAATAATAGACGCACTTATCGCATCAGAAAATATAAAAAAGTTAGAGATGCTATCTCTTCAATAAGCTAAAAAAGTTACCAATTATTTTTCTTAAATATGTTTTTTATCACCTTTGAGGAAGTGTGATTGGGGTATTATTTTTTGGCGATGACTTTTGATTCTCATTTACACCTTTATTGTTTACCTCTGTTTTGGTTTCATTTTTCGTAGTAGATTGATTTTTAGTTTCTTCCTTTGTTTGCGTCTGTGTAGGATTTTGGATAACTGTATTTACGCTGCTATACCCAGCTTTGTCTTCGGGAAATGGGAACGAAAGAGGAACGTTTGGATTTGCATTTGGAAAATTAGCTTTTATAATAGAAATTACATTTTGAGTTGGCCATAAGTAATCCACTCCGTATGCGTATTTTGGAACCATTCCCTTGTCAAGAAAAACCTTTTTAATTTGAAAATTTGGCTGGTTCACTATATCCTTCACAGCAAGAGCCCAACTCAATGCATCGTTGAAAGACATATCAGTTTGGACGTTGTCTAAAACAACCTTTAAAATGTCTGGTATCTTAGCTATCATCGTCGGACTTGAAAAAAGCTGATTTTTTACTGCAAGAAGAAATTCTTGCTGCCTTCTCATCCTACCTAGATCTCCTAAGGCGTCATGCCTAAACCTTACATATTCTAAAGACTGCAGACCACTTAGATGCTGCATTCCAGGATTTAGATCAATGGTAAAATGTGCATAATTGTCAACATAGTGCATACTCTTATCCACATTGATATTGACTCCGCCAATAGCATCTATAATTTTTTCAAAACCTTTGTAACCCAATACTACATATTTATCCGGTTTTATGCCTATGAAATCAGAGAGGGTTTTAAGAGCCAACTCTGTATTTCCATAAGCGTAAGCTGCATTAATTTTGTCATAATCGTGTCCTGGTATTGGCACAAGAGTATCTCTTGGCACCGACATCATAGTAATCGTTTTATCATTTGTATTTATGTTTAACCAGAGAATAGTATCAGTCCTGTGAGTCTCATCTACATCATCAATACCGAACAGTACAAGATTTAGCTCTCCCTTAGCAGGCTGAGCCATAAAGTTAGGAGAGAGTATATCCCCAATATTTTTAGTCGGGGTAAGCATTCCAAAAACAAATCCGAAAAGACCAGATAAAACGAACAATACCCCAAATAAAATCATAATCTTTTGCCTTGATGAATTCCTTCGTTTTCTTAAAATTCTCTTAGGAAACTCATCGTTCAATTTATCTTCATTGTTTTCCATTTGAATCTCCCTAATATTATGGTTAAAATTTGAGAGTTATAGATGCCAGATGCACATCCTTCAAAAGTTGTACATTCTGACCAGTAATCATGCCCAATGAATCTTTCAATGTTGCATAATCTACGATCATAGAACCTGTCTTAACTCCCGCATCATAATGAATTGCTCCATTATAATATCCAACCTCTAAAAGAAGGTTCTTTTTGTTAAGTGCATAAGTCCTATAGCCAACTCCAGTTATAGGTTTTACACCAATTTTCAATTTTCCATCGTTTAAAGATATAGACACATCAGATGAAATTATAGCATCACTTCTGCTATCTAGTTTATACCCCCATGAAAATTGCAAATCTAATGTTTTTTTCGTGTGTTTACCCGAGTCATCTTTAAGCGTTTCGGTTGCAAATGATGGTGTAATTCCATATTTAAATTTATTTGTACCGCTCTCCCACATATATCCCGGTTGCAACATAAAAAATTTATGAGTATATAAAATCTTTCCAGTCTTATCGTCTTTCATCCAGAAATCACCCTTTGCAACTGAAAACCCTACATTTGATATGTCATTGCGGTGGGCAATCCCTATCTCAAAAAGTCCGCCCTTTAGGGTTCTCCTTGGAATTTTCCCATTTTCATCAGAATTTTGCGTAGCCCAATCAAAACCAGTTTCGTGAGGCACCATCCAAAGGAATCCAAAATTTGTTTTGCCAGCCTCAAATGGCAAACTAAAACCGTAAATATCAGCATCGAGCTGATCAAGGTTCTTTATTCTTCCAGGAAAATGTCTTACAGGATGTGTCATCAACAATTGCAACCCCCTATTAGAAGCTATCGAAGCTGGGTTGAAAGAGAAAAAATTTAATCCTTCCTCGACCGATGAATTAGGTGAGAGTGCACTGCCTTCAGGCGTTAATTTTATATAATCCATATTATTAGCAAATGAATTTTGAGCAAAGGCAACACTCAAAAAAATAAAAAATAAAAATAACGCACTGGATTTCGTAATCATACCAGATTTTATTAACAATATATTAAAAAGTAATTAAAATTTATACTTCTTCTTTGCCAGAATCTTTTCTTAGAAAGCTTGGCAGGTCGTCAAAGCCAAAGTTAACTGTGTCATCGAACACATGTTTCTTGGATGGGGTGGAGAAAGACGTGTCTGACCTTTGTTTCAACGGCATATCGCTTACAGCGTCAGAAAATCCCGTAGCAATAATAGTAATTCTTATGGAATTTTCCATTTCAGGATTAATAACAGCTCCAAACAAGAGATTTGCATTTTCGGATGTCAAGGAGCTCAATTCATCAGCCGCTTCGTTTATCTCAAGAAGGGTAAGATCATAACCACCTGTGACGTTCATAATAATATTGGTCGCACCCTTCACTGGAATAGTAAGAAGAGGAGAGTCAACGGCATTTCTGACAGCGTCAATAGCCCTCATCTCGTCTTGACCAAATCCTACCCCCATAATGGTATTTCCTGTGTTGGTAAGAACAGACTTAAGATCAGCAAAATCAAGGTTTATAATGCCAGGAACAGTTACAAGATCGGAAATCCCCTGTACGCCTTGCCTGAGAACGTCATCGGCCAATCGAAATGCCTCCATAAAAGAAAGCTTCGAGTCAGCAAAGGTTATAAGCCTCTGATTGTCGATCACAATATATGAGTCGACTATCTTTTTCAACTCCTCCAAACCCTGATCGGCGTTTTTCTTTCTCTTTGGGCCCTCAAACTTAAATGGAAAAGTAAGAACAGCTACTGTAAGTATTCCCATTTCTTTTGCAATGCTAGCAATATAAGGTGCTGCGCCTGTTCCCGTACCTCCTCCCAAACCAGCTGTGACAAATGCCATGTCGGCACCCTCTAAGATACTTCTTAGATCGTCTTGGCTCTCTTCAGCAGCCTCTCGTCCCAGATCAGGGTTAGCACCTGCCCCAAGTCCCTTTGTAGATTTTGGGCCGATTTGCATCTTCTGAGTAGCCTGAGAAAGACCAAGTGCCTGCACATCAGTATTGACAGCCCAAAACTCTACCGAAGAAAGCCCTGCTTCAATCATCCTATTTACAGCATTACCGCCCGCTCCACCTATACCCAGAACCTTAATAGAGGGACCCATTTTTTCATCATACATATAAAGACCTCCCGCTTATCATCCTCTTTTAAAAAAAATCTCAAAAAATCTCTGTATAAAATTTTGATCATCATATTTATTAGTTAGTATTGTATTATTTAAAGCATAATTAATCAAACCCAAAACAGTCGAATGTTCATAGTCTCTTTTTTCAGTTGATGCAAGGGAAAAAGGCCTTCTTATCTCAACTGGGCATTCAAAAACTTCTTCAAACAGTTTTTTGAATGCAAGAAGTTTAGAACCTTGTCCAGTAAGATATATTCTCAAAGGAACCATACTATCAGAAACTTTTTTAAGTTTATCATAAATATACAACACTATGTCCTCTGCCCTCGAATAAATAATATTTCTTAAAAAGTTCTTAAAGTCATCTTCATCTGCTGGCTCAGAAAAATCTAATTTAAGTTTCTCAGCTTCATCTCTATTTAGCTTCAGTCCAAAAGAAATATCTCTGGTAATATTCTCAGAGCCAAGCAAGACTGACGAAGTAAATTCTGGAACTCCGCCAGAAAAAAAGACAAAATCAGTAGTTAAAGCTCCAATATCAACTACAAGTATTTTAGGTATTAGATAATCATTTTCTTTTAAGATTGCGTTTGCACTTGCTATAGGGCTAGGGAGTATGTCAACTAAATCAAGATGCAAAGAATTAAATAGTTCTTTAAGAGTTCTATAATAGGTTGAAAGCATGTATATTACGTGAAAATTTGCCTGAAAAGCATTGCAAAACATACCCGAAGGGTTCAAGGTTTCGAAAGAGTTATCAATAAAAAATGATTTTTTACAAACATGTACAGAGGTATAACCTTTTTCTTCAGGTATTTTCACAAGCAAGTCGTTTATTGTCTTTGATCTAATTTGTGTTTCTTTAGAAAATTTCTGATCAATTTTAATATTCTTTGAGATATAAACTTTGCCAGAAAGGTTTAATATACATTTTTCTTTGAAATTGGAGCCTTCTTTTTGATATATAGATTTCAAACCCGCGCTTAAGATCGTCCTGACTTGCTCAAAATCATAAATTGTTCCATTTTTTATGCCATATGACGGCAAAGAAACAAAGTGTGAAATTGATTTATTAGAAAATTGATTCTTACCAATTAAGACCCTTATAAATGTGCTGCCAAGATCGATAGCAAGAATGTTGCTGTCTTTTACATCACTCATATTTGGAAGAAGGGGGGATAAACAAAAGGTGTCTTATAGATGTTATGTTGTTAAAAATCCTAATTCCAAACAATATTACAGCTGCAATATATAAATCAATCCCCAACAAATCCCCTGTGTATGTCAATCCCGCTGCCACAATTGAATTACCAAAAAAACCTGTTATAGCTTGCCATCCGCTAAATTTACCTTCTAAACCGCTTTTAAACGCTCCGAAGAATGAATCAGCAAAAGCAAGAATTACAACTGCCATATACTTACTATACACAAAAGGCATTTCAATAGGGAAAAAATATGCTGCAAACATCCCAAGTATAAAACATACCAATATAAACCACATAACTTATTCTCCTTTGTTAAGCAAAGTTGCATAATTTATTTGAATATTTGCATTAAAGGCAGGAATATATAGAGAATTTGACTTTTCTACAGAAACCCTTATGCCTAATAACTTCAGATAATCAACTATGCCACCGCTCATTGTTAAAGAGTTATATAGTATTTCAGAAGAACCTATACCTTTTATCACAAACGGCGGTGCAAGTCTTACCCCATTTACAAGAACGACAGGTCCAGCACATCTTATTTCAGAAATAGCGACAAGTCTTTGATCATTAATACCTATGGCTTCAGCTCCACCTGCCCTTAGTTCATTTACAATCCTTAGCAGATCTTCATCATGAACGAGAGAGGCATTACCTTCCTGACCATTTTTCGCATCCTTAACTGTAACAATTACTCCAGGACCTTTAACTGGTGTGACACCAGCTAACAATTCAATTTTTTTACTCTCTTCTCCGATTGATACATTTTTGCTCTTCTCTTGTTCGAGCTTACTTTGTAGATCCATAACTTTCTGTCTTGAAACAAAAAGCTCTCTCTCCAGATCCAGCCTTTTATTTTCCGCCTCTTTCAAAAGTCCCGCCATTTCCTCAGCCTGTCTTGTGGGTATTAGATGAAATAAATCTTTTTGAGTTCTGTATTGAACAACAATAAAAAAACCTAATATAAAAGCAATAATGCCCAAAATCAGCTCCCACCTCTTAGGTGGCTGGATACTATGTATGACCTTTTCTTGAATGCGGTGAGCTTTATTTTCACCGATCATTTTTTAATCACCAACCTCCTATCGTCCAACAATATTATCTCCTTAGGCCATTTTGTATTATTTAACCTGTTTAAAAATTCAAAAATTTCCTTAAACTCTCCATCAAAATTCCCATCATTTTTAAACTCAAATACGCTGCCGCTCATATCTTTAAACTTTATCACATCATCATTAAAATAAATAAAACTTGGTACAAAACCATATTTTGATGAATAAAACAAGATGTTTTGAAGCACGTCAAAAAAAGTGTCATTTTTAATAAAGTTATTTACATATATAATCTTCTTATTTTTTAAATTCTGGTTAGATAGAACGTTGCCGTTTAGATCGTAAAAACTATTATCAGTATTAGATTTTACTGCGTAACCTGGAATATAAAAAACTACATCAACCTTTCCAGTATTAGTGTGGCTTATAGACTTAATTTTATAGAAGTCACTATTGTCAAATTGATTTTGTAAATAATTAAGAAATCCCCTATAGTCTATAAAATTGAATTTTTCTCTATTTAGAAGATAAAAATTTTTGTTTCTTATTGAGATTGGCATCCCTTGAAGTTCCAAAGATGTAAAGCTATTCATAGAAAAGAAGGTCCAAAAAAAATAAGACGCAACCAAAACAAAAACAACAGAAATTAAAACGTTAATCCTCCATCGCCAGCTTGACCAAAAGTTTAACGATTTCCTGGAATGAGTATCCAGCAGCACTAACCTCCTTAGTAAACAGACTGTTGGCAGTCAATCCTGGAATAGTATTTATCTCAGACAGATAGATATTTTCAAGCTTATCTATAAACATATCTACCCTGCCAAAACACTTACAATCAAAAGCCTTATAAGATCTTATTGCAAGATCCTGTAACTGATTTTTTAAACTATCATCTACCCTTGCAGGCACAATCTCATCACACAAAAGAGGATTATATTTCGAATCAAAATCGAAAAATTTTGTCTTTGGCAATATCTCTACAAGTGGTAGGGCAACCACATTTTTATTTCCAATAACGCTGCATGTTATCTCCTTGCCGCTTATAAATTCTTCGACCAATATGATTGGATCATAACCAAAAGCAAGATCTATGGCACTTTTCAATTCATTTTCATTGTTTACGATAGACACACCAACGCTTGAACCCTGGGAGTTTGGCTTTACAACTAGAGGAAACCCCTTCACACTTGAAAATTCAAAAGCGTCACCGACATTTTCTAACATTATTGAAACAAAGTCTGGCTGTGGAAATCCCAAAGACTTACAAATCAATTTACACCTATATTTGTCCATGGTTACAGCACATGAAAATACTCCAGAACCAATATACTTTACCCCAATAGTATCAAAAAAGCCCTGTATAGTTCCATCTTCACCAGGCTTGCCGTGTAAAACAGGAAAAACCAGATCAAAATTTTCTGTTAAAATTTTTCTGCACAGATCAAGAGGGGCAAATTTAGATATATCCACCATCTCAACAGCATAGTCGGTCTCAATTAGGGATTTATAGACGTTTTCTGCCGACCATAGAGAAACTTCTCTTTCTGAAGAGGTGCCGCCACATAAAATTAAAATTTTCATAAAATATTCCCTGATGACATTGGCAACTCCTTAAAATTTCCTAAAAATTTGATTTCAGGCTCTAACAAGATATTTAAATTTTCTAAAACTTTGGTCTGCATTAATTTTATTAATTTCACAGCGTCTGACGAATTGCCTCCGATATTTTCCAAAAAATTAGCGTGCTTGTTGGATACCTTAATTCCGCCACATCTGTATCCTTTAAAACCCAAACTATCAAGCAATCTTCCGGCAGAATTGCCCTGAGGATTCTTGAAAACGCTGCCAAAGGTTCTAATCCCCAAAGGTTGGGTGAACTTCTTTTTGCATAAGAGATCCATCGTTTTTTTATAAATATTATCCGGATTATCAAGAGTTGTTTCAAAATAAGCTTTTAAAATAACCTTATCCTTAATAGAGCTTTTTCTATAAGAAAATTGTATATCTTTTGCGTTAATTTCACAAAAATTTTTATTAATGCAATCATATGCAAATATATTTTTTAACTTGCTTGAAAAATCAGATCCGAAGCAACCAGCATTCCCTACAATAGAAGCTCCAACCCTTCCTGGGATCCCTGCTGCAAATTCAAAACCTTCTATTCCCTCTCTTGCACACCACCACGCAAGAGCACTTGATGACACGTTTGCATCAACTTCAAGAAGCCCAGAAGCAAAACTAATCCCGTCGTTCGCGCTCAATGGGACAACATATAAAATACTTGTCGGAAAATATTCATCAGAAAAAACTATATTGGAACCATTGCCTAACACTATGAACTTATCAATTTCTCCTAAGACATTAGGCAGATCAAAGCTTTTCACAAGATACACCATTCTCCCTATGCCACCAGTACCAAAAGTTGTAAGACTTTTAAGTTGAAAGTTCTGAAGTATTCTGATCACTTATTTGTTTTCTTTGTTCTTTTTCAGTATTTGAAAAATTAGACGCTATTTTATCACAAATTTTTGTAATATCGCCAGCACCCATAAACAAATACACATTATTATTATTATGAATTTTTGGTATAATTTCGTAAATCAGATCACGAGAAACGAAAAATGCATTGCCATTCATTTTCTTTTTACACAGTTTGAATAAAAGATTCCCCATATCAGGGTTTAAAGTCTTTTCTCCAGCAGCAAAAACGTCAAAAAGTAACAAAACATCAGCCTTAGTTAAGATGTTGCAAAAATCGTCCAAAAATTTCTCAGTTCTCGAAAATCTATGCGGTTGAAAAATAAGAACTAAATTTTTATCCTTAAAAATGTTCCTTGCAGTCTGTAGGACAGTGTTTATCTCTTCAGGGTGATGAGCATAGTCATCTATAATGTATGGATTGTTACATTTTAATTCAAACCTCCTCCTTACACCTGAAAATGTCGCTATAGAATCAAACGCAGAAACAAAATCAAGACCAATTAATTTTGCCACACTAAAAGCTGCAAGCGAATTTAGCACATTATGAATCCCAGGAACGTTTAACGTTATTTCCCCAATTTTCTCCCCATCAATATACAGATCATAATAGCTGCCAAAACCACTTAAAATAACATTTTTACACTGTACGTTATTGTTATCGCCAAATCCATAAAATATCTTTTCTTTATCAGTAATCTTTTCCGAGACAATTCTTGCTACATGATGATCGCCACAAATTACCAATTTTCCATCTTCGTTAATGCCTTGCATAAACCTCTCAAAATAATCTTCTACCATCTGTAAGTCATTGAAGAAGCTTGGATGATCGAAATCAATATTTGTAATAACTGCAATATTAGGCTTGTAATTTAAAAATGAACCATCACTTTCGTCAGCTTCTATAACTATATACGGTCCACTTCCATGTCTTGCGTTAGCACCGTAATCGTTTAACTCTCCTCCAATTAAAAAGGACGGATCAAGTCCTGCATCATTAAGCATCTTACTAATCATTGAGGTTGTAGTTGTTTTTCCGTGAGTTCCAGCAACAGCAATAGAAAACTTTTGTTCAATTATCTTAGATAACATCTGAGCCCTTGAAAGAACTGGAATATTTCTTTTTTTTGCACTTAAGAGCTCGCAATTGTCAGCTGGTATTGCTCCAGAATATACCACAACGTCAACGTCATCAGCTATGTTGTCAGGATCGTGACCAACATATATATTTACACCCTTTTGTTTTAATTTTAAAAGAGACCTGGATTCTTTTTTATCAGATCCAGAAATAACCTTCCCATCTTCAAGAAGAAAAAAAGCCAAAGCGCTCATGCCAGTACCGCCAATACCAATAAAAAAGACATTTTTCAAATTTTTCATAATGTTTTCCATTAAGAAGTTATCATCTTCCTTTCTATAATTTTTTCAACAAGATCAACAATATTTTTTGTTGCGTCTATCTTTTGAAGCATTAAAAGTTCATTAATATTAATATTAATGTTTTTATTATCTGTTTCAAAAGCCTCTCTAATCATATTATATAGTAAGTTTTCAGAAAGTGCATTTTGGAATACAACTTTCCCGATTCCAATCTTTTCTAAGAAAAAGGCATTGTGTTTTTGATGCGACATTGCACCTGGATATGGTATTAAAATAGCCTCTTTACCTGTCTTAATTATTTCAAATACCGTAGATGCGCCACTTCTCGAAATAACCAAATCTGAAAGAGCATATAATAGAGACATTTTTTTAAAATACTTGAAATTTACATATTTACATCTTAAGTTTTTTAACTCTGGCAAAGATTGTTCGCCTGAAATATGAATTACAAGATATCTTTCGTCCAGCCTTTCCAACAAAGGCCACAAAACATTATTTATTGCTTCAGCACCTTGGCTACCTCCAAAACACAATATTGTCCTTTCTAATTTTTTCAATCCCAGCTCTCTTTCGGCCTCTTCCACGCTAACCTCTCCAATATCATCTCTAATTGGAAGCCCAGTGAAAAATACCTTATCTTTCGGTAGCCTTTCATCAAATTCTGGAAAAGATACCATGATGGCCTTAGCAAAATGAGAAATAAGATTGTTTGTTAAACCTAATCTAAAGTTTTGCTCATGAGATAGAATGGGTATTCCCAACAAGTATGCTGAAATACATGGAGCTACGCTAGTGTGCCCACCAAATGAAACCAAGCAATCAGGTTTTAGCTTTTGTATTTCAGGAACAAGTTTCAAAGACAAAAGTATGGTTTTTATAATAGAAAAAACTTGAGCAATTTTTGACATTCCAACAAAAGGATATGATGGAATACCTTTCTTTTCAATCCCCTCAAGATTTAAGTTTTTAAGAAGAATTCCCTGAGACCAGAAGGATATTCTTGAATCAGGATGCAGTTGCTTAATCCTCTCTGCTACACAGAGGGCAGGATAAAAATGTCCACCAGTGCCAGATGTAACAATCAGAATATTCATTGCAGGCCCCTTGGCAAATCAGAATAAAACCTATAACAAAGAGCTATCATTGTTAGATTTATTATCTCAGACGTTCCTCCATAGCTAAGAAATGGAAGAGGAACCCCAATTACAGGTATAATGTTCAAAACCATAAAAACGTTTAAAAAGCCTTGTAGTCCCAATATTGTTGCGGTCCAAAGAATGAAAGATTTGTCAAATGGGTCGGTAACCTTTTTAGCCATTTTATAAAGCAAAAAAACAATGTCCAAAAAAATAAATAAAAATGTTGCTCCGCCAACCATGCCAAGCTCTTCTGAAAAAACAGAATAAACAAAGTCAGTATGTGCTTCTGGCAGATAACCCAATTTTTGCTTACCACTTCCCAGACCCTGCCCTACAAAACCGCCATCGCCAATTCCATAAAGGGCCTGGACAATCTGATAACCAGTTGTTTGCATATGTGCCCATGGGTTAAGATTAGAGGTTATCCTCTGCAATCTGTAAGGGGCAAGGAGAGCGCCAATTATAAGAATCACAAAAACAACAGTAGTTATACTTAGCCAAAATCGAAAATTAATCCCCATATATAACAAAAATAAAAAGACAGTAGTAACTATTAAAGCCATCGAACCATAATCTGGCTGCATTGCAATTAAAATACTTATTGGAATTAGATATATAGATATCTGTATAATAAAGCCTGATATGTTGCTTTTTAAAGCTAGAAAAAAGGCTGCAGCCTTTGAAATTTTTAGACCTAAAGTTAATTTTATTAACTCTGAAGTCTGAAAAGATATAAAGATAAGGTTAATCCACCTTCTAGCTCCATTTATTTTATGAGATATGCCTGGTATTAGAGTGACGATTAGAAGAAATAAACTTAAATAGAACAATGGATCTATGTATTTCTTAACATGGCTTGATGGAAGCTTAATTATAATAAAAAATATAGACCATCCGATGAAAAAGTATATAAGAGCATGCTTAAAAAAACTTAAAGGATCGGAATAAAGCTGTATCCCCAGCTGGGCAGCTGAACTTGCAGTAAAAAGAGTTCCAGTTACGCTTAATAAAAAAGTAAAAAGCAGTAAAAATTTTTTATCTTTCATTCTTTATTTATTAATTCATCTCTTTTAATTTTTTCCATAACCTTTGCTTTAAAAATCCTCCCTCTTTCTTCAAAATTAGCAAACATATCAAAGCTCGCGCACGCAGGGGAGAAAAGAACTACACTATTCGGTTGAGCTAGTTCAAAAGATTTAGCTATCACATCATCAAAACAGTCTAAAACAAAAACATTTGAAATATTTTTGAAATGTTCAAGAAATCTATCCTTTGCCTCCCCAAATAAAACAACCGCCTTACATGTTCTATCTGCTAAGTTTACAAGGTCAACCAAAGAAGTATTCTTGTCTCTTCCGCCAAGAATTAAAATTAGATTTTTATTCATTCCCCACGTCTTAAGGGCTACAACTGTAGATTCAGGATTTGTTGACTTTGAATCGTTAATCCACTCAACACCTTTATCAGAGTAGAATTTTTCTTGTCTGTGCTCAACTCCTGAAAATGCAGACAAAGTCTTTTCTATATATCTTGGCTTTACTGAAGAGAGATAAAGCGAGCTAGCCACAAAAAGAGCATTTTCATTATTGTGATCTCCTTTTAAAGAGATATCAGATAATTTAATAATTTTGACTAAATCAGAACCGTCTTTCACAACAATTTCATTATTAATAATTCCGGCTATTGAAAAATCTTTTCCTTTAGAAATGCTTAAAAGTTTTGTTTTGAATTTTAAATTTTTAATGTGTTTTTCCAAATAAGGGTCGTCTTTATTGTAAATAGAATATCCTATTTCTTGATTTTCGAATAAGTGAATTTTAGAATTAAAATAATTTTTAATATTTTTATATCTATCTATATGATCTGGAGTTAGATTTGTAATCATTGCAATTTTTGGCTTTAAAAAAATTGAATTCTCAATCTGATATGAACTTAATTCAAGCACCAAGTTCGAACCAGGAGTTATGTTATAAATAATTTCGGATAGAGGCGTACCTACATTTCCAGCAACATAATAAGGCATATTTGCGATGTTGAAACCAAATCCTATCCATTCGGTAACTGTGGTTTTCCCGTTGGTCCCTGTTACGCCTATTGTATTTATTCCTTCTGGCAAAAGCCCAAAAGCTAAGTCTAAGTCGCCAATTATTGGAATCCTTTTTTCCTTAGCAAATTTAAAAAAATCCAAATTAAGAGGAACTCCAGGACTTTTTATAATCCATGAAGTGTTATCCAATATCTTCGGACTGTGTTCGCCCAAGAGATAGTTTATCTCTTTTACTTCTGGAAATTTTAGATTACTTTTATCTGTAACTACTATATCAACTTTTTTTAATTCATTCTTAAGAAGTTTTGCAATACCATAGCCGCTCTTGCCATAACCAACTATAACAACTTTTTCAGGAACTTTGATTTTTTCAAATACCTTTTCCCAGTTTAACAACATATTTGTAAACTCACTGCGAGAAGCGTAAAGAGTAAAGAAAAAATAAAAAATCTCATAGAAATATGCGTCTCCTTTACATTTGATAATTCAAAATGATGATGAAGCGGGCTCATTTTGAATATCCTTTGTTTTGTTTTTTTGTAGTAAGCAACTTGAATTATCACAGAGAGAGTCTCAACTATAAAGGGCAGAGCAGATATGATAAAAAAAACAATTCTGTTTGTAAAAATTGCGAGTATTGCCAAAAATGCGCCAATACCAATCGAACCAACATCGCCCATAAATATCTTTGCTGGATTAGCATTAAACCACAAGAAAGAGAGCAAAATACCGATGAAAGTAAGAAGCATCAACATTAGCGGCACATCTCCATCAACATACGAAAAAAATAGATAGCCAAAAAGTGTAGATAAGGCACACAAAGTCGCAAGACCATCAAGTCCATCAGTCAAATTTACTGCATTGGTAGAACCACTTATTACAAAAATCAAAAATGGCCACAAGATTAGGCCAGGAATATAAAACTGGATCGTCGGAGACACTTGAAATCTTGTAAAAATTTGCGAATTAAGAAAGAATGCAAGAAAGAATACCGCAATAAGAGAAAAAATTAGTATCAAAGTCATCTTTTGGCGCGGTTTAAGACCTTCATTTTTCCCCTTTTTTATGGAAAGCAAATCGTCCACAAAGCCGATTATAAAAAATGGGAGCGAAATAAGAAAAATTATAAAAGTCCTTGAATCTAAAAATGGCAAAAACAAAGCTAAGATAAGAATAAAAAATATCCCCGCAGCAGTAGGGGTTCCAGTTTTTATCTTGTGCGCCTCAGGCCCCTCTTCTCTTATCTTTTGACCGAAAAACTTGCCAAAGTGCCTCTCCCATATAGAAAAGGCAAAGATTCCTATAAAAAAGCTAAGAAAAAGCTCAATCATTTATAAAACAAACCTCCATTTATGCAATAAAAATTAGTCTGTTGAAGATAGAATTAATATTTCTAATCCCACAGCTCCAGAACCTTCCATGTTTTCGTAGAATTTGAACCCTTGACATAAACAAGGTCGCCTTTGTCCATTATTTTAATTAGATCCTCTTTAACACTATCAATATCCATATTCTTAAATCTCAATTTAGACCCATAATCAATTGATTTTACAAATTCTGTCCCAACAAAGTATGTTAGATAGGGATCCAGTTCTTCTATCTTTTTTATAACCATTTTGTGCAAATCTAAAGATTTCTCTCCTGCTTCTAAAATATCTCCAAAAACAAATATCTTTCTCTTTTCGCCAAAGTTTAAACCTTTAATTGTATCCAAGCCTTTTAAGAAGGATGTACTGGTAGCATTGTAAGAGTCGTCAATAACAATTTGCTCTTTTAATTTTTTAATCGAAAATCTTCCTTTTACCGAGGAATAACTTTGCAAATTTTCATTTATTTCCTCCCATGTCAAACCTAAAAATCTTGCAACTGCCAGTGATGCCATAATAGGCTCAAATTGGGGGAGAAAAATGTTTGGTGCACTTAATACAAAGTTTCCAAATCTACCAGATATATCAAGTTTTGAACCATTTATGGAAACTTCATAGAATTTAATATACAGATCACCGCCATTGCCAAACCAGATGACTTCTTTTGGTTTTTCTCTTTTATTTGCCAGCATTGCTCCAAAAATCTTTCTGCTATACTCACAATCAGAATTTAAAAAAGCAGTTTCTACAAAATCGAGAATTTCTCCCTTTGCCCTTGCAATATTTTCCATTGAGCCAAGAAGACCAATATGAGATTCTGCAATTCGTGTAATAATACCAATATCAGGCAAGGCGATAGAACAAAGCTGTGAAATTTCCCCATTTGCCCTCATAGCCATTTCAAGCATGCCAAACTTTTCATTTTTCCTTGCTTCAAATAAAGTTAACGGCAAGCCGATTTCGTTGTTGAAATTTCTAAAAGTTGATATTGGATGATATTTTTTAAAGATAGTTTTCAAAATTTCTTTGGTAGTTGTTTTCCCTATGCTTCCAGTAATACCTATAACCTTTTCTATTCTTTGTCTAAATCCTCTTGCAATATCATGCATAGCAACCAAAGTGTTTGGCACTCTTACAAAAGAAAAATCAGTTTCAAAAACCAAGTCTCCTAAAAAGCCTGAAATCTCTGCAAAGCTCAATTCAGAAATTACCCCAGAGGCTCCTCTTTCTATCGCACTTTTAATAAAATTGTGCCCATCAAAATTTTTGCCCTTAATAGCAACAAAAAGTTCTTTTCCCTTAATGTCCCTTGAATCTACTGAAATCCTCTCAAATTCCATGGGACCAATTCTTTCAATTTCACAGGGCGTCAAAGATACTACAAAACTCAAATTGATAGATCCCTCAGAATTTGATATCTGACCACTATTAAATTCATTTAAATTTTTATTATCACTCAAAATGTTAAATTTCCAACCTCCTTATGGTTAACTTACTTAAATTAGAATTAAATTTTGATAATTTTAATTCTTTAATAATTCCTTCACCACTTCTTTATCTGAAAAAGGATATTTTACACCATTTATCTCCTGATAGTCTTCATGACCTTTTCCTGCAATTATAATTGCGTCCCCATCTCTTGCAATTTCAATAGCTCTCTTTATAGCAACTCTTCTGTCAGAAAGCACTTCAAAATTCGAATCCCTTATGCTCAAAAATCCAGATTTGACTTCTTCAATAATTACCAATGGGTCTTCAAAACGAGGGTTATCAGAAGTAATAATCGTATAATCAGAAAATTGGGCTGCTATTCTTCCCATAATAGGTCTCTTGCCCTTGTCTCTATTTCCGCCTGCTCCAAAAACTAAAATTATCCTATTTTTGACCATATCCCTTAAAGATTGCAAAACCTTTTCCAGACCATCAGGCGTGTGTGCATAATCTACCCATATTTTAAAGGGCTTCGTCTGTACACATTCTAATCGGCCATACGGGGCGATCATATCTGAAAAAACATTTATTAATTTCTCTTTTTCTATACCCATCATCCTCAAAAAAGAATAAGCGCCAAGCAAATTGGAAGCATTAAACTTTCCATAAATAGGAGCAAAAATTTTTTGGTCCTCAATCATTAGATTTATGCCGCTATTAACAGATTCAAATTTTCCAAAAAAATCGGCGTTACTGTTGTCTAAAGAAAAGGAAACCTTTCTAAAATCCTTTACTTTCTCGTATAGTTTCATGCCGTAGACATCGTCAATGTTAATTACAACAAAAGCATCCTCTTTTAAGTAGGCAGGGGTGAACAAAGAGCTTTTGGTTTCAAAATAATCTTCAACCGATGGGTGAAAGTCCATATGGTCTCTAGCCAGATTGGTAAACAAGGCAGCATCAAACTTTATGCCATATAGCCTACCAAGCTTTAGAGCATGACTGGACACCTCCAAAAATCCATACTTCATGTTTAATTGCGCTGCTTGACTTAAAAATTCACATATATCTTTTGATTCAGGAGTAGTATTGCTGGTTCTCTTTATAATTTTCCCATTATGCATCCAACCCAATGTTCCTAAAGCAAAAGATTTATCCAATAATTTGTTTACAGCATGAGACAAAATCCAGGTAACAGTGCTCTTCCCATTTGTTCCTGTTACCGATCCTAAAAATAGCTTTTTAAAAGGATAGTCGAAGAAAGCAAGAGATATTTCTCTTAATGCCTGCAAAGTAGAGTGTACTTTTATGGAATTTGAACAGCTTATATTTTTTTCAACAACTACCCCAACTGCACCTTTTTTTATAGCATCTTCGGCAAAATCATGTCCATCAGATCTGGAACCCTTAATGGCAAAGAACAAATACCCATCTTTAATATCTTTAGAATTATAACTAATTCCATTTACTTGACTGTTAAAAAACTCTTCAGAGTCATATTTTTCCGATTCTTCCAATACAATATTTGTTTTATTAAAAAGCTCTTTAACCGTCAAATTCATCACTCCTTAAAAACTTTATTTTTATCCTCTAAATGACATATAAAATCATTATTTGCCCATTGACATTACAGCAATGGCAATTTCCTTAAATAATGGAGCTGCGACTGACCCTCCCCAGTGAATACCAATGGGATTATCAACTAAAACACCGATTACATACTCAGGGTTATTAGCTGGGAAAAATCCCACAAAGGACGCAACATATTCGCCTGGTATATATCCACCCAGTTTTGATGGTTTCTGAGCAGTTCCAGTCTTTCCAGCTACCTCTACTCCATTTATCTTAGCATTTTCACCAGTTCCATTGTCCACAACGCTTACAAGGCAGCTTCTAATGAAGTCAGCATTACTTTTGCTAAATAACCTTACCGGAGTGCCAACATCATCATCAATAATCTTTAAAGGTACAATTTCTCCGCCATTAGCAATAGCAGAATAATAAGCTATTACGTTTAAAAAAGAAAGCGATATGCCCTGTCCAAATGCCGATGTGGCCTGTTCCACTGGCCCTTTGTAGTCAGGCAGATGAACATAACCCTTTAGAAAATTTTCTGAAAAAAGATATTTTTCATCATCACAAAGATATTTGTTTAACAAATCAAAATATTCTTTTCTTGGCGCCTTTAAAGCAAGTGTTCCTGCACCAATATTGCTAGAATACCTTAAAATATCCCTTATACTAGATGGACCAGATAGACCCATTCCATCCTCGGCGTCATGAATTCTTGCATCTGCAACCTGCAAATATTTGCCAATATCAACCGTTGTGTCTTTGGATATTATCTTGTTATCCAATAGTATACTAAAAACTATAGGCTTCATTATGGAACCTGGCTCATACAGAAAATCTCGTGAAAATATCCTATAGTCTTCCTCGGGAAAGTCATAAAATTTATCAGGGTCTACTCTTGGGGTTTGAGCAAGAGTTAAGATAGCGCCAGTTTTTACGTTAACGACGATTACAGTTCCCCTTGTTGCATTATATTTTTTTACACATTCATCCAAAAGCCTCTCAGAAAGACCTTGAAGCTTAGAATCTATAGTAAGCTTTAATTTAATAGACGAGGACTGGACAAGACTTTCTAACTTATCAATATTTACTATTCTTCCACTTGCATCAAACTCTATGTTCTCTTTTTTTGAAATGCTTCCTAAGTAAGAATTGTAAAACTTTTCTATGCCTTCCAACCCCTGGTTATCGATACCCACAAAACCCAAAAGAGGCTCAGCTAAGTCTTTGTATGGATAAACTCTTTTTTCTTCCTTTATTAGCCCTATCCCTTGATTTGGAAACTTAGTTAAAATCTCTCGAACACTCTTTTCCATGTCAATTGGCATTTTTCTATATACCCATGTAAAAGGAGCCTTCTTATCAAAAATCTTTTTTAGATTCTCAATAGGCATCCCCTTAATCTTCGAAAGATCTTCATACAATTCTTTTCTAATTTCATTATTCTTGATAAGAGCTGGCTGTATATAAAGAGAATAAGAAGGAATCGAAAAAGCTAATATAACTCCGTCTTTATCAAGAATTTCACCTCTTGGATTAGATACTTTAACTACTTCATTTCTTTGTGCTTGCGCGTATGAGATCAACTTCTGTCTATCAATTGTCACAAAATAAAGCTGCTTTGCCATTACAACAAAAAATAAAAAAATCATTAATTTTTGTAAATAGGCAATCCTTTTATTTATTAAGTCATTATGGGATTGATCTAACGGCTTATTTGAATGTATTCTATCTCTGATGGCAGATTCATTCCCTTTTTTAGAGCAACCGACTGCATCACCTTTGCGTTAAAAATGCTTGCTTCTTCCAAAGTTTTTTGTGTTTTTAAGGTTTCCAATCTTTGTATTGATGATTTTATACTGTCCACTTGATTTGATATTGATATTATGTCCGATCTCAGATAAAGACCATAAATTAAGGCTAGCAAAACTAAAAAAGAAAACAAAACTATTAGAACATTTCCTTTGACATTTATAAGGAAATCTTTTAGCTCAAAATTCCTTGCTCTTTTTATACTCTCTATTTCAGAAAAGCTCAGATCATAATCCCTTTTCACTTTGCCTCCCATATTCTCATCTTAGCACTCCTTGCAGATGGATTTCTTTTAACTTCATCTTCCAAAGCTATAATTGGCCTCTTCGAAATTACTCTTCCCATTCCCTCTTTTTCCAAATTTCTAAAAGTCCACTTTACAATTCTGTCTTCACCCGAATGAAACGAGATAACTATGATTCGTCCAAGAGAATTAATATGCTCTGCAGCATGCCTCAGAGTAAACTCCAAACTCTCAATTTCCTCATTTACAACTATCCTTATCGCCTGAAAAATCCTAGTTGCTGGATGCCTCCTCCCATATGGATAAATTTTTTTAACAAGATCAGCAAAGTCAACTGTACTTTCAAAGGCTCTTTCACGTCTTCTCGAAGATATCATTTTTGCCAATCTTCTTGATTTGGGTTCCTCAGCGTACTTTCTAAATACCTCTTCCATTTCTTCTTCACTCGCATTGTTTAGCCAATCAGAAGCAGTCAATTTTCCCCTTGTATCCATACGCATATCTAATTTTTCATCTTTCATAAAGCTAAATCCCCTATTTGATTCTTTAATCTGCATAGTCGATAGTCCAAGATCCAAAAAAAACAGATCAAATTTTCCATTGGGCAAAAAATTTAGATATTTATTAAAATTTTCAAATTTATCATTAAAAACTGAAAAAGAACTTTTTTCAAAAGCAGATGATAGCTTTTCACCAGCTAACTCTACTGCTTGAGTATCTTTGTCTAGTCCCAATAAAAATCCACCTGGGAGTATTCTTTCTAAGAAGTGAAAGCTGTGACTCCCACCGCCAATAGTCCCATCAATTACCACCTTGCCCGGATTCAAATTAGAACTCTCCAAAACCTCTTCCAAAAGAACCGGAATATGAATATCTTTTGTATAATTACTCATTATCAATAAACCTTTTTACAGAATTTGAAATCTTCTTCTTTTGTTCTTCCCACTCTTCAGGGTTCCACAATTCCACTCTATCCATCGCACCAATAACAACAACTTCCTTTTGAATATTGCTGTATTCCCTTAACAACTGCGGTAACAAGATTCTTCCAGAGCGATCTAACTGATCGTCATAAGCACCAGAGAACAGAAAACGAATAACATCTCTGAGTTTTATATCTGATTTTGATTTCTCTTTGAGATATTCTACGTATTCTTCCCAATACTTGACCGGATAAAGATACAGACATTTTTCAAAGCCTCTTGTCAGTATAATCTTTGAAGATATCTCATCTCTAAGCTTAAAAGGAATAGTGACTCTACCTTTAGAGTCTAAAGAATGTAGATATTCTCCACCTAACATAATTTTTTATCCCACTTTATCCCACTCATAGACACTATTCAACACTCAAATACACATATTGTCAACGGTTGAATAAATATCAATTATGTTTTAATAAAAAAAGACCCATATCACTTAAATAAATAGAGTCTTTAATATCTTTTCGGAAATATTAAGTTAAAATATGAGAAATTTAAAATGCTGGAGGTAAAATGCACAGAATCTTATTTAGCTTTGACGGATTAAATGTCTATTCGTGGGGCTTTATGGTCGCGTTAGGCATAATTATTGCGACAATTTTTATCTTAAAAGATGCTGAAAAGAAGAACATTAACCCAGATAATATTCTAAATATTGGCATGGTTAGCATACTATGCTCTTTAGTTGGAGCAAGGATTTACTATGTTATTGAACATCATCAGGACTTCGCGAATAACCTGATTAGCGTTTTTTATTTGTGGGATGGCGGATTAGTTTTTTATGGGGGGCTGGTGGGCTTTGCTATAGCGTTCTATCTTCTAACAAGACACTACAAGATCGATTTCCTTTCTCTTACCGATCTAATAACTCCTTTTCTACCCCTTGCATACGCAATAGGCAGAATTGGTTGCTTTCTTAATGGTTGCTGTTATGGAATTGTCGCAAATACTCCTATTTCAGTTGTATTTGCCGATGCCCACGTGCCAGGAAGAAGAATCCCCACTCAGTTAATAGACTCCTTTGTGAGTTTTTTATTTTTCATTTATCTTTACTTCCAAAGAGGAAAAGAGAAGTTTACAGGAGATTTGACTACAAAATATCTGATAATGTATTCGATATCAAGATTTTTAATAGAATTTTTGCGCGATGAAGCAAGAATTTTCTTTGGACTTACTCACTCTCAAGTTTTTAGCATAATATTATTTATATTTGCAATTATATTGAGAAACTATCTAAAAAGAAGATCCCTTCAGATCACTTAACTAGTTCTGAAGGGATATTGTTTTCTTAGAAATTCACGTCTAATTGAATATAATACCTTTGGTCTTTATCGATCTGATCTGGATTAAAGGTATAGTAGTAGCTATTTAAAGAGTCATTTGCATAAGGTTTTTTGCCCTTCCAGTAATCGTAGTTTAGGGTAAGCGTAGCATTATTTGCAACCGGTAGCGTGTAATAAACGTTGTAATAGTCTTTGTAATCTGTAGAGGCCATCGTATTTAAGTTAAAAGGATTAAACCACTTGTTGTTCCCAAACCAGAAATCTCCTGTAAGAGCGCCTACTGGTAGAGGGATAGTAGCTCCAATTCTCCATGCACCGCCATTTACAGAATGAGTGCCTGTTGGGGTATAAGTGTAAAGTGGGAGAAAATTCCCATTAGATGATGTATTAAATCCATTCAGCATATCGGTAGATGTTCCATTGTATCCTGCCCACATGTTTATGTTATACATGGTCCAGCTGCCTATTAGCGCCCACCAACTATATTTACCATAAATACCCGAATCGCCATTTGTAATACCGTATGGAAGAGAAGAAACAGTAGGTCCTATAGAACCAAAATATGAAAACTTGGCTACATAACCATAGTCTGCCTCTAAGTCAAAGTTGTTAAAGACCTTTGTCTTCAAGTTCAACACATATATATCTTTGTCTTTATAACCATTTGCTTCTTGTGCAGAAGTAATACTACCCGCATCAAAGAGCTTTACCCACGCAGCAGAAACTGATGTAGAAGGGAGCATATTGCTAAGATCGAATATTGCCATACCACCCTCTGTGCCGGTGTCCATAAATAGATTGTTATAATAAGCTCCTGAATCCATAGTAGGAAGCCTGCCAAGAACAAACGTTACTGGATATGGGTTAAGAGTCAATGTGATATAAGATCTTTCCACATACAAGGTATTGTTGTCATCGTTGTATCCTGTAAGGGATGCATATAAAGGATCGCTATTTGAAGAGCCGTCTGAATTAACTCCTGCGTTCTTTTCCATTGTAAGCCTTGCATTAAATGATATGTTGTCTGCTACTGGAGCAGAAACGTTTAGTCTTATTCTATACTGCATGAATGTATTGTCCTTTTGCTGAGACAATCCTTCATCCTGATTTATCATCGCAGACGAAGTATCTCCAACAATAAATCCATTGCTGGATGGACCTTCTGTATTAATAAATACATTTGTCCCAAGAGTGGACATCGGATAAAACGTTCTCTTCTCGCTCCCAAATCTAAACCTTGCATCTCCTGTGAAGTTCACAGTGTCAAGAGCAGCTTTTTTCTCAAGTGCAACAACCCTGACGTTTAGCGATGCAAGCTCTGACTTAAACTCTTGGGCTAACTTCATAAGAGTTGCGATGTCATTGGAATTAAGGTCTATCTTTTGATCCTGTGCGTTTTGGCCCTTTTCATAAGTATCGAGCATTCTTGCAACTACCATCGCCATCTCATAACGGGTGGCAAGTCTTTCGCCCCTAAAAGTACCATCGCCATAACCAATAACCAGTCCCTTTGCTGCTAAGTCTTGCACTGCTTTGTATGCCCAAGAATTAGCAGGCACATCTGAGAATGGTCCCGCAAAAGCAAAAGAAACAAAGAAAATAGAAACAAAAAGAAAACAAAAGATTGCAAAGATTTTTTTCACAACAAACCCCCTAAATAATTTTTTAATTAACAAAAAAAATTAAAATTCTCACCTCCTCCAAAAACAAAAAAGTCACAAAGACATATAAAAACATAAGTCTTCGTGACTTAAAATCCTAAAGTTAAATTGGTGGGCCCTGAAGGATTCGAACCTACAACCAACGGATTATGAGTCCGCTGCTCTGCCGTTGAGCTAAGGGCCCTAACTTTCGAGTGATATTATAACCTACTTATAATAAATTAGTCAAATTTCACTTATCTAAATAATCAACTCTATATTTTTTTAAATAAGCATTTTCGATCATCCACTTTGTAGACTTCATGGTTCGTTTAGATTTTGATGAATCAATTCAGGGTA
>NZ_JBAGBW010000017.1 GCF_039822205.1 Thermodesulfobium sp. 4217-1 | reverse complement strand
AAAATAAATTTCAAAGTTTGACAATCAAAAATAATATTGTTACAATATTCAAACAATTCTAACAATTTAAAAGGAGGAAAAAGATGTCCACAAATCAAAATGGGGAGTTTTTTTATCCTTCTGAGGAATTAAAATCCAAATTACATGTCAAAAACTATGATGAGATTTACCAGTATGCAGCAGAGCATCCTGAATCATTTTGGTCTGTAATTGCCTCAGAATTAAGTTGGTTTAAGCCATGGGACAAGGTTTTGGAATGGGAATATCCTTTTGCAAGGTGGTTTGTAGGTGGCAAAACCAATATCGCCTATAATGCGCTGGATAGACATGTGAATACCTGGAGAAGAAATAAGCTTGCCCTTATATGGGAAGGTGAAAACGCAGAAGTAAGGACTTATACCTATCTTCAATTACAAAGAGAAGTAAATAGGTTTGCCAATGTATTGAAGGCCATGGGAGTCCAAAAAGGAGATAGGGTAAGCATATATTTGCCAAGAATTCCAGAGCAGATGATTGCAATGCTTGCCGCTGCAAAAATTGGAGCTGTTCATACATTGGTATATGCAGGGTTTAGCGTTGAGGCTTTGAGGGATAGAATCAATGACGCAGAATCAAAAATAGTTGTTACCGCTGATGGCGGATTTTATAACGGGAAAGTTGTACCGCTAAAAAATATTGTTGATGAAGCAGTTTCTAAGTGTCCAAGTATTATTTCTGTAATTGTTGTGAAGAGATCTGGCGCAGATGTGGACATGACTCCTGGAAGAGATTTGTGGTATCACGAATTAATGGCTCTTCCTATAGCTTCTCCAAAGTGTGAAGCTGAGGTTATGGATGCAACTGATCCTTTATTTATATTGTATACATCTGGAACTACGGGAAAGCCAAAAGGAGTAGTGCACTCACACGGTGGATATATGGTAGGCACATATATAACTACCAAGTGGGTTTTCGATATGAAGGAAGAGGATACACACTGGTGCACTGCTGACTCGGGGTGGGTTACAGGGCACAGTTATGTAGTATATGGTCCTCTTCTTAACGGTGCGACTACTATAATGTATGAAGGTGCACCAACTTATCCGCTGCCTGATAGGTGGTGGTCTATAGTAGAGAGGCATAATGTAACTATTTTTTATACTGCTCCAACTGCTATTAGAAGTCTTATGAGATATGGTTCTTCTTGGGTGAACAGAAGAGATTTGTCTACCTTAAGGATTCTGGGCAGCGTGGGAGAGCCGATAAACCCTGAGGCGTGGCTTTGGTTTCATAAAATAATAGGGCAAGAAAGATGTCCGATAATGGATACGTGGTGGCAGACAGAGACAGGCATGCATGTCATAACGCCCCTTCCTTGTACTCCACTGAAACCTGGCTCTGCATCCAAACCATTCCCTGGCATTGTGGTTGACGTAGTGGATGAAGAGGGCGAAAGCGTGAAGCCTGGTGAAGAAGGTTTTCTCATTATCAAGACACCATGGCCTGCAATGCTACAAACAGTTTTCAAAGATCCAGAAAGATATAAGCAACAGTATTGGAGTAGGTTCCCAGGCGTTTATTTCGCTGGAGATTCTGCTAAGAAGGACAAAGATGGCTATATATGGATTATTGGTAGGGTAGACGATGTTATAAAGGTTGCAGGATACAGGTTGGGTACTGCTGAGATAGAAAGCGCACTTGTATCTCATCCTGCTGTAGCTGAGGCTGCTGCTATAGGTAAGCCAGATCCATTGAAAGGCAATATTATCAAAACTTTTGTAATATTAAAATTTGGTTACGAACCCTCTGAAAAGTTGGCTCAGGAACTGAAAAGTCACGTAGGCCATGAATTGGGTCCTATTGCAAAGCCTGCAGATATTCAGTTTGTAGAGTCATTGCCGAAAACAAGATCAGGGAAGATTATGAGAAGAGTCTTGCGTGCTCAAGAATTGGGGCAGCCAGTTGGAGACCTGTCTACTTTAGAAGACTAAAAGTTATTTTTGTAAATATCATATCAAAAAAGAAAGCATAAAGCTTTCTTTTTTGATTTTTAAATAGAATTATATTATAATCAAGGAAAATTCTGCGAGGTGGTTTTTGAATAATAGCGAAAATTGTACACTTTCTGTTATAAACAAAATTGTACAAAATGATTGTCATAATTTGTGCGTTGAAGATGTGATTTTCACTGGTAGATCTAAATTTCAAAAGGTTTTTATAGTAAAAAATTCTGTTTTTGGTAAAATTTTGATCCTTGATGACAAGATTCAGAGCGCTCAGATTGATGAATTTATTTATCATGAGGCTTTAGTTCAGCCTGCGATGATCGCTCATCCTGAACCAAAAAAGGTGGCTATTCTCGGTGGCGGTGAAGGGGCTACCTTAAGAGAGGTTTTAAGACATCCTTGTGTTACAAGGGTCGATATGATAGAACTCGACGACCTAGTAGTAGAAATTAGCAAAAAGTATTTACAAGAATGGTGCAGCGATTCTTTTGAGGATCCCAGGACGAATCTTGTTATTCAAGATGCAAAAAAATTTATGTTTGAGTTAGACAGCCATATGCGCTACGACGTTATAATAGTTGATTTGACCGATCCATTGGACGATAGTCCTGCAAAATTTCTTTTCACAAAAGAGTTTATGAGTCTCTTGAAGAGCAGGCTCTCAGAAAGAGGCATTTTGATATATCAGGCTGCCTCAATTACTCCATATTTTGATAATGCTCATATAGCTGTAAACCATACGGCTAAGGAAGTTTTTAAAATTGTAAATTCTTATTGCGCCCACGTTCAATCATTTGACGAAACATGGGGTTTTGTTTGGGCATCTGACTATTTCAACCCGCTTGAAGGAATTGAGAAGATAGATGAAGTTTTAGCCAGGAGAAATATTGAAACAAGATTTTATGATAGTCAGACTCATATGCATTCTTTTTCTCTTCCAAAATATTTAAGGTCTCATTTAAAAGAGCAAATTATTATTCTAAGCGATTCATCTCCATTGCCCGAAAAAATAATAAGGAGCAAAATTTAATGAAAAAAAGAGTAGTAATTTTAGTAATTGGTGAAGATAAGGTTGGTATTGTTTATAATATTTCAAAAATTTTGTTTGAAAACAATATAAATATTGAAGACGTAACTCAAAAGGTTCTTGATACAATGATTTTTACTATGATAATGTTGGTGGATATGTCTAAATCAAAGATTTCTATATCTGATTTAAGAAAAGAATTTGAAGCGGTTTCAAAAGAGATCAACGTTAGGATAGACTTGCACCATGAAGATTTGTTTTATTCGATGCACAGGGTATAGATAATGTTAAATTCTAATTTAAGCATAGATGAAATTTTAGAAACATCTAATATGCTCTACGATCAGATGCTCGATATTAGAACATTGACTATGGGCATAAGTTTGTTAAACCCAGAGTTAAACTCAAAGTCTACCGACCAACTGTGTAATTTTTTATCCGATTTGGGAAAGAGATTTATTGACGCCGCAAAAGAAATAGAAGAAGAATTAGGCGTGAGCATTGTTAACAAGAGAATCAGCATCACTCCAATTACCGTTGCCTTTCCAAGAAGCGAACCAAAATTTTACATTGAGTTTGCAAAAAAATTAGATCAAACTTTGAAAGAAATAAATATTGACTTTCTGGGTGGTTTTTCTGCCTTTATAACCAAGGGGATGTCGCCTCAGGACAGAGCTCTTTTTACCTCTCTTCCAGAAATTTTGTCATCTACCGAGAGAATATGCGCCTCATGCGAGGCTGGGAATAGCAAATCTGGAATCAACGTATCTTCAATCAAAGAAGTTGCTGTTATGTTAAAAGAAACCTCAGTAGCAACGCGTGAGCTGGATGGGGTAGGCTGCGCAAAATTTGTAGTTTTTGCAAATGCTGTAAACGACAACCCATTTATGGCTGGCGCTTTCCATGGTATTGGAGAAATTGATCACTCTATAAATGTTGGAATTTCTGGCCCTGGCGTAATTAAAAAGGTTGTTGAAAGAAACGAAGATTGTGATCTTCTGGAGTTAGCCGATCATATAAAGAGAGCATCTTTTAAAATAACAAGGCTTGGGGAATTGGTGGGGAGAAAGGCAGCAAAAATTTTAGATATCAGGTTTGGTTCAGTAGATCTATCTCTGGCGCCTACTCCCAGGGAAAACGATAGTGTAGCAGGGGTTTTGGAGGCTATCGGTGTGCCTTGTGTTGGATTTCCTGGCACTACAGGTGCTCTTGCCCTTTTAACAGATGCAGTTAAAAAAGGCGGGTCTATGGCATCTTCAAGAGTGGGAGGTCTAAGCGGTGCATTTATACCAGTGAGCGAAGACTTGGGGATGATTGAAGCTGTAAAAAATGGGTCATTGTGTATAGAAAAACTGGAGGCTATGACTGCTGTTTGTTCTGTGGGTCTTGACATGATTGCCGTTCCTGGAACAACCAGTGTGGATACGTTATCCTCCATAATATTGGATGAGCTTTCTATTGGAGTTTTTACAAATAAGACTACCGGAGTCAGGATTATTCCTGTTCCAGGCAAGAAAGAAGGAGATATGGCTTACTTCGGAGGTTTATTGGGTTACTCTCCAATATTGCCAGTAAAAAATGTCAAAAAATCAAAACTTATTGAACGTGGTGGCATGATTCCAGCGCCAATTACGTCGTTGAGGAATTAGATGAAAAGTGGATTCGTAGTATTTTTCGGTAGGGCAAACGTTGGCAAAACATCGCTGATAAACTCACTAATAGGTGAAAAAATTGGAATTGTTTCGGATAAACCTCAAACTACAAGAATTAGAACTTCTTATGTAGAGAGCTCTGAGGATTATCAAATAGTTTATGTGGACTCTCCTGGTGTGCATAATTCTAAAAATTTACTTCACGAAAGATTGAATAAAAAAATTTTTGATTCGCTGGAATCTTTTGAGATAATAGTGCATGTGGTAAATCCTAAGGCAGCTTTTGATGAGTTTGATCTGGATATTCAGAAAAAGATATCCAATAATAGACCTCGATATTTAGTTGTAAATAAAGTCGATTTGAAGGACCTTGAAATTTTAGATATCGATAAATCAATCTTAAGTTTTTATGATAAGGTTTTTTACACGTCTGCTAAAAATTCTATTGGCATTGATGCTCTTAAAATGGCCATTATTAATGAACTTCATGATGGCCCCATGTGGTATCCAAAAGATATGAAGACCGATATGCCAAAAGAGATGGTGGTATCTGAGATAATAAGAGAAAAAATATTGCACTTAGTAAAAAAAGAAGTGCCTCACGGTGTCTTTGTGCTCGTAGAAAAATTTGTTGACAATAAAAATAATCTTTTTATTGAAGCAAATATTGTCGTTGAAAAAGAAACCCATAAGCCGATTTTAATTGGAAACAAGGGGAGTATGATTAAAAATATCGGTATTGATTCGAGATTGGAGATTGAAAAGATTTTTAATAAAAAATGTATATTGAAACTTTTTGTTAGCGTAGAGGAAAATTGGAGGAATTCAGACTCTTCATTGAGAAGATTTGGACTATGGTAATACTAATAACCAATGATGACGGCATTCGTTCGAATGGAATTAGAGATCTTTCAAAAGTTCTGGCCAAAAAACATGAAATTTATATAGTGGCGCCTGACAGGGAGAGATCTGCTGTAAGTCATTCTCTTACTCTTCATAAACCCTTGAGAGCAAAAGAAGTGGAAGTATACGGATCGAAGGGCGCATGGGAGACTAGCGGAACTCCAAGCGATTGTGTAAAGTTAGCAGTCTATACGCTTTTGCCTAAAAAACCCGATCTGCTGATATCCGGGATTAATAGAGGTGCAAACCTTGGCACCGATGTACTTTATTCTGGGACTGTAGCTGGTGCCATGGAAGGGGCTTTTTTAGGGATACCGTCTATTGCAGTTTCAAATGTAAGCTTTGACAGGAAGAAAGATTATACTTTTTCTGCAAATTTGATTTTAAAGCTAATAGATTTGATTGAAAAAACCCTTAAACCTGGGGCAATTTTTAATGTGAATATTCCTGACTGTTTAGAGGACGAAATAAAAGGATTTAAGCTTGTTCCGCTGCAGTTGAGAAATTACAAGAATTTAATAGAGACCAGGTTAGATCCAAAAGGTGAAAAGTATTATTGGCTTTATGGTGTGCCTGATGAATCAAATTCAAATGTTGACTCTGATATTAGTGCTGTAAAGAGAGATTTTGTTTCAGTAACGCCTTTGCATTGGGATCTTACTGATACACTTTCGCTCGAAAAGATAAAAAAATTATGCATCTTTTAAAATATTTGAAATTGTTATACAATTTATCTAAAATATTAAGAATAGTTTGAAAAATAAAACATAAGGGGGTGAATATCCTGGAAGAACTTTTGTTTAAGATTAGGAAATTTGGATATTTTTTAAATACTTCAACATCTATTGATTTTTTTACTATTGCAGCTTTCTTATCTGATATGCTTGAAGGCTCTATCTATATAATTAGCAAAACTGGGGGCTTGTCCGGATATGCAATATTGCCTGGTTTTGAATGTCAGGCAAGAGATGAACTTATTATTAAAGCCAATAGAATGCCTGAGTATTTAAATTCTAAGATGCTCCTTTCTTCCGAGCCAGTAATAAATCAACCACAAAAGGGAAGCGAATGTATCTTCTTAAATGGGGTATCATGTATGTACTGTAACAAGTTTTTTACTTGGATACCCGTGGTATCTCATACCGAAAGATTGGGAACTTTGCTTGCTTCAAGATTTGCAAAAGAGTTTTCTACTGAAGACATTATTATTCTTGAACATGCATCTGCTGTAATTGGCATGGAAAAGATAAGACTTTCGAGCAAGGAAAGGGAAGAGGAGGTTAGGAAAAAAACGACAGTTCAAGTCGCCCTTGCGTCACTTTCTTTGTCTGAAAGGGAGGCCATAGAATCAGTTATGTCCGAGCTGAAGGCTAATAATGAAGGCGTTCTGGTAACAAGCAAAATAGCACAAAACTCAGGAATTACAAGGTCTGTGATAGTCAACGCACTGAAAAAGATTGAGAGTGCAGGTGTTATAGACGTTCATTCGCTTGGTATGAGAGGTACCTATATTAAAGTAGTAAATAATTATCTTAGAGAGGAGTTGAACAGTGGGATTAAGCATACTCACATTAGAGAAATACTTAAAAAAAGTTTGCTATCTTAGTTTATTTTCATTTTTTTTGCTCATTTTTAACGTAAATTTTGCATTCGCACAAAGCGCAAATATGCCAGATAGGGTAACTCAGGTGGAGATGGCTTTAAGTGGCTCTATTTCCAGCGGTTCTATCACTGACAGGGTATCTAATTTAGAGAATATTATTTGGGGACAAACCGATTATTCTGATTCCTTAGATACTAGACTAAGCAAGATTTACAACGCTGTTTTTGAGTCAAGCGATCAAGGTCCTGGTATAGCTCTTGATGTGAATGCGCTTGAATACTCTTATTCAAAGGAAGTAACTTCAGGCTCTATACTTGATAGAATTTCTAATCTGGAGAAGAAAATCTACGGTTCTGCCTACCAATCTTACAGTCTTATGGATAGATTAAGCAAATTGAATAACACGCTATTGGGTGGTAAGGTAAATCAGGTCAACGTCTCTGTGGATGCAGGCAAGCTTGTAAGATTTAGAATTCTAAGGACAATAAGCAGCAAAGACAGTGTAGCGGGAGACATAGTGCCTCTGGCTGTAGATGAGAACGTTACCGAGAACGGTGCCATAATAATACCAAAAGGGTCTTATGCTGAGCTAAGGGTAGTCCAAGCGGACAGAGCAAAGCACTATCTGGGTGGAGATGGAAAACTTCAAGTTGAATTTCGATTTGTTACTTGCTCAGATGGGATAAATAGGTCTTTGGTTCTTTCAAAAGAAGCCGTTGAAAAAAATAAAAGTTTGCCGCTGACTGTGGGAGTATCTGCTGCAGGGCTGATTATACTTGGACCTATAGGCTTAATTACTGGGTTTTTTGTCCCAGGCAGGGATGTAGAAATTCAAAAAAATACCTTGTTTTATGCAAGCCTAAAGGATGATTCTCATATATGGGGTTTCTTGCCTAATAACGGCAATAGCGTAAATGCCAATCAATGATATTTTAAGAATTATATCTACAAAAAGGGATAAATTTACTCTAACAAAAGACGATATTGCCCTTTTTGTTAAGTCGGTCAAAGATGGCGTAGCTGATGATTCACAGATATCTGCCCTTCTTATGGCTTGTTTTATAAATGGTTTAAACGATGAAGAAACTCTTTGTTTGACTCAAGAGCTTGCGAATTCAGGGAGTATGCTGTCCTGGAAAGATTTTATGAGCGTGGATAAGCATAGCACGGGGGGAGTAGGGGACAAAACTACTATTGCACTTTTGCCAGTACTCTCGACATACGGATTTGTTGTTCCAAAGATGGCTGGCAGAAGGCTTAGCTATACGGGCGGCACAATAGAAAAAATTGAGCTAATTCCTGGCTATAATACAAAATTGTCAATGTCAGATTTTGTCAAACAGGTTGAAAAAATTGGAATAGGACTTATCTCCCAAACTGAAGAAATAGCTCCAGTGGAGGGTATTTTTTACAAAATTAGAAACCATACCTCTACAGTAGAGTCAGGTCAGCTAATCTTGAGCAGTATAGCAAGCAAAAAGTTAGCTGTTGGCTCTAATTTTATTATTTTTGACATAAAGTCTGGCGCTGGTTCGTTGTTTCCAGATTACAACACTTCTAAGGAATTCGCAGATAATATTTGCAACGTGATGAGAAAATTTGATAAAAAGGTGTCTTATATAATTTCAGATATGAATCAACCATTGGGTAGGTGTGTGGGAAACAGGCTGGAGTTGTGGGAGGCTCTAAATTTTTTACGTAACAGAAAGCCATCCTCTCTTGATAGGCTTATTTATAATATATTTTCCAATTCTTACAAAGCTTACCACGACTCTTATGACGAAGATGAAATTTCAAACATTTATGCCAATCTATTTAATGGAGCCAAAACAGTTTCAAAGGCTGTTGAGTGGGTAAAAAACCAGGGCGGCGATCCTAAGTATGTAGAAAAACCTGATTGTCTGCTAGATGGTCTTGAAAAAATTGAGATTTTAGCAACGAAACCTGGTTATGTTCACAATATGGATGTAAAAAAGATTGGTTGGTTAGGACACTGTTTATCAGATAACTTTGATGGAGGGATCGATTTTCAGGTGTCTATAGGAGACAGGGTTGATAAGGGAGACGCTCTCGCTTATATATATGGGAGAAAAGTCGATCAACTGAAAGGCAATGATAAACTTATCAGTTATATAGGCATCAAAGACTTTAGTTGTGAAAAAAGAGAATTAATCCTGGAATCAAAGGTTTTATGAAAAAAGGGCTTATATTTACCCATAACAATTCAGACTTTGACGGCATTTCTTCAGCTTTTATGCTGCAAAAATTATTTAACGCAAAGGTGGTAATGCCTGAAAGACTGGAATTTCAGGTGGAAGCTTTTCTGCATTTGTATGAATATATATTTCCCTTTGTAAAATATGAAGATATTTCTTTCGACGAAATAGACTTTTTAGTTTTCGCTGATATTTCGAGTCCCCAAAGAATTGGATCTTTTTTTGGCTCTTTGCCAAAAGACAAAGAAATAGAAGTATATATTTTCGATCACCATAGTCTGGGATACTTTCCTCCAAACTATAAAGTAATGAGATATCCTGATACAAGCGTTGGTTCTGCGGTAACTTTGGTCTGGGAAGAGCTTAAAAATAGAGGCGTGAAATATTCTGAAATAGAGTCTACTTTAATGCTCCTTGGCGTGTATGAAGATACTGGCAGGTTGCTGTACTCTTCTACCACATACAGAGATGCAAATGTGGTGGCGGATTTAATACAAAACGGTGCAAGTTTGATGGTGGTGGCTCGGTTTTTGGAATCAGGGATGAACCCCTATCAAAGGCAGTTGCTTGAATTCTTTTTGGATAATAGCTCAAAGGATTTTTACAACGGGGTAGAATATATTCTGACTTATGCAGAATTAGATACTGAAGTTGAAGATGCCGCTTTAGTAGTTCACAAGCTAAGAGATCTGATCGAATGTGAAAATGTTTTTGCAGTTCTCAAAGTAAAAGATACTATACATATAATTGCGAGGGGTTTGGGAGACTACTTAAACGTTAGAAAGGTGTTAGAAAATTTTGGTGGTGGCGGACACAATGAAGCAGCTGCAGCTACTTTTAGGCTGAAAGAGCCATTTGCCGAATTTTTAGATAGGCTTCGCAAGGCTATTCAAAAAGAATGCAAGCCAAAGGTAAAAGTTCAAGACGTCATGACCTCTCCTGTTAGGGTTTTAACTCCTGAGACCTCTGTTGAAGAAGCGAGAAAGATAATGTTAAGGTATGGGCATTCTGGCGTGCCGATAATAGGCGGCGATGAGATAGTCGGTGTCCTATCACGAAAAGATATTGATAAGGCGACCCAACACAAATTGGATCAGATAGAAGTGCAGAAAATAATGTCAAGAAACGTTATCACGATTTCTCAAGACGCATCTCTTGATGAGGCTCAAAAGCTTTTGATCGAAAAAGAAATCGGTAGACTACCTGTAATTAATGACAGAAAGAAATTGGTGGGCCTCATAACAAGAACTGATATCTTAAGAGTTTGGCATGGTTTAAACGTGAAAAAAACAAAAGAATACTCTACTAAAAGAGTAATTTTAGATTTAAATATAAGATTGGATCAAAAAATTAATGACCATTTAGAAATAGTATCCAATGTTTCAGAAAAACTTTCTTTAAAGTCATTTGTTGTGGGCGGATGCGTTAGGGACTTGCTGCTTAATATTTCTTCTAACGACATGGATGTAGTCGTTGAGGGAGATGCTATCAAATTGGCAGAAGAAGTTAACAAATATATTAATGGAAAATTTTTCTCTTATGAAAAATTTAGAACTGCAACTATAAAGGATAAGGATATAAAATTTGATTTTGCTTCCGCAAGAACGGAATTTTACAATTTTCCTGCTGCAAAACCTTTAGTTGAATACTCAGATTTACACAACGATATGTATAGAAGAGATTTCTCTATCAATACCCTTGCAATTTCTTTGAATAGAGACTCCTATGGCAAAATGATTGATTTTTTTGATGGATATGAGGACATCAAACTGAAAAGAATTAGGGTTTTGCATCCGCTAAGCTACGTAGAAGATCCTACCAGGATTATAAGGGCTATTAGATTTGAATTTCAGCTTGGCTTCAAGATAGATAAGGCAGACGAAGAACTTATAAAAAATGCTATGGAATTGAAGCTTTTTAATGTAATTTCATTTGATGTTTTAAAAGAAGAGTTGAAAATTTTATTTTCGCAGGGTTTTCCTCCTGAATTAATCATTTTACGAATGAAGGAGTTAAGCGTTTTTAAATTGATACATCCGAAAATTTCATTTGACCTTAGAGAGGAAAAACTAACAGAGTATTTTTCTTGTCTTAGATCGGATGGTTTTGGAAGCGATTTGAAAGAATGGTGGTTTTTATGCATCTTACCAATAATATATAATATACTTAAATCTGAAGACAGGTTCTTTAAAAGAAAATGGAGGTTTACGAAGAAAGAGCTTTTATATATTGAGAAAATAAAAAAATTCCTGTATAAATTTTCAAGGAAGAGGAATGCAAATATTTATAAAGATTTTGACCTATTTGAAATTTTGGAAGGTGTGTTCTCTGAAATTATATGCTTTTTAAAAGTAATAGAAGAAAAGCCTTTGAACGATTATATCAGGTGGTTTGATGAAAATAGGAAGAAATTTAGGCCTATGATTACAGGAGAAGAGCTTTCAAATAGAACTGATATAGAGCCTGCTATGATTGGTGAAATACTTAGAGGCTTAAAAAAAGAAAGATTTTTGGGTAATATTAGTTCATATGAAAATGAGATAGAATTTATAAAAAAATTTATTCACGAAAAAGGTTGAGGTGATTTATGTTTGATATTGTTGGTTTAATTTTAGCTATACCTGCTGTAATAATAGCTCTAACAGTCCATGAATTTGCTCATGCATACGTAGCATACAGATATGGTGATTATACGCCAAAGGCAAATGGAAGGCTGACACTAAATCCTATGGCTCATATAGATCCATTAGGCTTTATCGCACTTTTACTTATAAGGTTTGGTTGGGCTAAACCTGTACCAGTTAATTACAACATTTTATCAAGAAAAAAGGGCGGAATGGAGATGACGGCTTTAGCTGGATCTTTAGCTAATTTTGGTGTGGCCTTGGTCGCTGCTCGTATTTTTACAACCTTTTATCAGATTATCTTAGCCTATGATCCACTAGTAGCCTTTTTCCAAACGCTTATTTTCTTAAATATAAGTTTGGGAGTTTTTAATCTGATACCTATACCGCCTCTTGATGGATATACTGTTTTCAGGAAATTTTTCCCATACGAGTTGAGGCGTACAATTGAAATGTATGAATATTATGGTCAATTTGTGCTTATTATATTTCTTTTGCTCGGAGGTGCAAGAATTTTAATGCCAATAGTGCAGTTTATATTTAATTTGATGGTTTTTGTTTAAATTTGAACAAGTTTTGCCTTGATGTCAAACGATTTCTTTATACATTATTTTATCTTTTAAAAGAACCTTCTTATAATCTTGTTTTAGAAGAATTGAATTCGAAAGAAAAAGCCTTATTTTATTCTATGCCAAAGGAAGACAGAATTCACTCCTTTCTCTTGCTGAAAGAATATAGGCCAGAAGTTAGTGACGAGAATTTAGTTTATATACAGAAAAGAGTTATAATTTTTCATGATATTGGTAAAAAGTTTGAAAGACCATCGCTTATTAAGAGAATTTTGAGGTCTCTGAGCTTTAGTATTTTTAAAAAAGATGATTCGTATTTTAAACACGCTGCAATTGGTTCCAATGTATTAAAATCAGTTGGGTTTGCTGATGAAGTAGTTGATATAGTAAGAAGACATCATACTCAATCTGCTGATGTAATGTTTTTAAAAAAGTTGGAAGGATAAAAGAGGAGGTTTTATTTTGAGGGAAGCAATCTTTAGCGGTATGAGACCTACGGGTAGCTTGCATGTGGGTCATTATTTAGGCGTTTTGGAAAATTGGAAAACTTTGCAAGAAAACTATAACTGTTTTTTCGGTATTGTAGACTGGCATGCCTTGACTACAAAATGGCAAGATTCGGCTGATTTAAAGGCTTATATTGAAGAAATGTTGGCAGAGTGGCTATCTTGTGGAATAGATCCAAAAAAATCTACTATTATTTTGCAATCTTCGGTTCCTGAACACGTCTATCTTCATATGGTGCTCTCAATGTTGACTCCTGTCTCATGGCTTGAGAGAAATCCTACGGTAAAGGAACAAGCAAGGGAGCTGGGCATTGAAGACCAGCTTACCTATGGTCATCTGGGATATCCAGTTTTAATGGCGGCCGATATATTGATATACAAGTCAAAGAAGGTGCCAGTTGGTATCGATCAGGTGCCGCACCTTGAGATGACAAGGGAAATTGCAAGAAGATTTAACTTTCACTATAAAGAGATATTCCCAGAGCCAGAGGCGCTTTTAGCTGAATTTCCAAAACTCTTGGGCGTAGATGGCAGAAAGATGAGCAAATCTTATAATAACGCGATATATTTGAAAGACGATGAAAAGAGCATAAACGAAAAGGTTGCATCTATGATTACCGATCCTGAAAGGATTAAAAAATCTGATTTAGGTCATCCTGACGTTTGTAACGTGTTTTCTTATTATGGCGTTCTGTTTAAACCAGAGCTTGCATCAGTAAGAGAGAGGTGCGAAAAGGCACAAATTGGTTGTGTAGAGTGCAAAAAACAACTTGCAAAGAAAATAAACGATATTTTGGAGCCTATCAGGAGTCAGAGGAATTTCTACCTTTCTAACAAAGATATTCTCTGGGATATACTGAAAACAGGTTCCAGTAATGCATCTAATTACTGCAAACATACTATGAATGAAGTTTTCGATGCAATGAAGTTAAACTATCCGATATAATCCATGTATATCGACAGCATTAAAGTCTCATATTTAGACGATCTTTTGGTCCAGGCTGAGAGGATAAGGCATATTGTAGAAGATAGAACATTTGAAAATCCATATGAAGTAATAAGCGAGATAAGATCTATATTTGACGGCCTGGACAACATAGATTTTGAAAAGGATATATTCGAAGATAGGGTTTTGGAGTCTAATGACAAAAACGAGAGCGACTGGAAATGGGTTGCTGACTGGTTTTTGTCGTTAAGATCTTCTTGCCCGATGCCAAGGAAAGATAATTTTAGTAAGATCTGCTATAAACCCGATATCTTAAAAAAGGCTATGTCAAGATTTATAGTAAAAGAAAAGAAGCTTACGATTAAAGAATACTTTCCTCTGACTCATTATATTGATTCTTTGAAGTCATTTATCGCTAAGGGGTTTAGCCAATTTGATATTTTCCTGTTAAAATTTGAGGATAGGGTAGGATATTTATTAGCTATTCTTGAGCTTTATAAAAGTAATATAATTGATCTGAAACAAAAAAATAATTTTATTATATTTAAAAATGAAAGATTATAAAAAGATCATTGAAGCTATTATTTTCTTGAATGTAAAACCCGTAAAGATAGAAAATATATCAAAAACTTTAGGAATAGATTCTGATAAAATTAAAGAAGCAATCGATCTGCTAAATGATGAATATGATGACAGAAGTTTTAAGATATACAATAATTCAAGAGGTTATTTTTTTGGGATCAAACCAGATTTTAAAGACCTTGTTTCAACTAGTAGGGATAGCGAAAAGATATCAGGTTCTATGATGGAGGTTTTGGCTATAATTGCATATAACCAACCGATAACTGTAAGCGGTGTGTCTAAAATAAGGGGTCTTAGAAGCGAAAAGCAGGTAATGAAGCTTTTCGAAAGTGGCTTTATTAAAATTTTATCTTTTAATAGCGCTCCTATTAAACAGCCCCTTTTTGGAGTAGGGACAAAATTTTTTGATTTTTTTGGGTTGCACTCTTTGGACGAGTTGCCGCCTATTGAAGATTTAAATTTGAGGAGATAAAGATGGATAACCACTCTCAATTTCCAGAATTACTTAAAAGCTTAAGAAGTGAAAAAGGCCTATCGATTGATGATTTGGCTGAACAATCTAAAATATTTTCTTATTATTTGAAGATTTTTGAAGAGGGCAAAAAGGAAAGCTTCCCACCTTATTCTATATGTAAGGGCTATATAAAAGCTATCGCAAGGGAGCTGGATACCGAACCGACCTTACTTTTGAAGGCCTTTGACGACTTTTTTCTTGAGAAAAAGGATCACCCTCCTGTCGAAAAGATTGTCGTATCTAATGAAAAAAGGGAGAAAATTTTAAAAGAAAGAAATATCAAGTCTATTAAATATGTCATAGCTACTCTAATTGTTCTGATTATAGTATCTCTTTCTGTTTTCTTTATCTATCACAAGATTGTTCAAAAAAATGTAGTTGTGAACAAAGCGCCTGCTGGAGTTGTCACGCAAGAAAAACCCACTAATGTAGTGCCTCAAGCTAATAGCCAGAAAACTATTTATTTGAAATTTATAGGAAAGTCCTGGGTTCTTGTTAAAGATAAGGACAAGGTGCTATTTGAGGGAGTTATAAATCCAGGGGAAGAGAAGACTTTTCAAACCAATGATACTCTTGATATAAAGTTGGGCAATGCAGGGGGTGTAGAGATTTCAAAGGATGGCATTAGCTGGGTTAAGGCTGGCAATGTTGGTGAAGTCGTAGAACTTAACGAATGAATAAAGCAAGATATATTTTTCCAGTTTCTCTTGGATGTCCAAAAAATGAAGTAGACTTGCAATATACCTTGGCGAAGTTTGAGGAATTGGGCTGTGCTGTCACTTTTGACCTAAATGTCGCTGACTATGTTTTTATCAATACTTGTTCTTTTATTAAAAAGGCCAAACAAGAAGCAATATCTACAATATTGGATTTTGTTTTAAATAAAAATGAATTAAAATACAAGGTTATTGTAGGCGGCTGTATTGTGTCGCTATATAAAGACTCACTAATAGAGCTTTTTCCTGAGGCAGATGCATTTCTGGAACCCGGTAGATCGTTCAATGAAGATATTTTTAAATACCTTGATAACAACAAACTGTATTCAAATTTTGATAATGAAGCGTGTTTGGATGACAATAAAAGAATATTTTTTAAAGAAAGACCCTTTGAATATCTTAAAATTGCAGATGGCTGTTCTAGGAAGTGTTCTTATTGTCTGATTCCAAAGATTAGAGGACCCTATATTAGCTATGATAGAAAATTTCTGATAAACCAGGCCAGAAATCTGGCTTTGAACGGTAAAAAAGAGATTGTTTTAGTCGCACAGGACGTTACTTACTATGGTCTGGATAGTGGGGACTCTTTACTGAAGTTGTTAGAGGATCTTGAAAGTATTAAAGAAATTAAATGGATTAGGCTGCTTTATCTTTATCCCGATCTTTTAAGTGAAGATATAATAAGATGTATCTCCAGATCAGAAAAGATATTGCCTTATTTTGATATTCCATTGCAGCATGCAGGGGAAAAGGTTTTAAGGCTTATGAGGAGAAATCCCGATAGCGATAAGTTTTTGAGACTTATAGATAGAATTAGAGATATTATCCCAGATTCGATAATAAGGTCTACTTTTATTGTGGGACATCCTGGTGAGGATGAACAAGAATTTGAAAAATTAATTAAATTTTTAGAAAAAGCTAAACTAAATTGGGCTGGTTTTTTTCCGTATTCGCGTGAAGAAGATACCTTTTCTTACTCTTTGAAAGATCAGGTTGCTTATGCTGAAAAAAAGAAGAGGCTAAAAACTGCACAGATGATTCAACAAGATATTACATTAAGATGGCGAGAATCTCTAATAGGGAAGAGTTTTACAGTATTGATAGAAGACGATCTTGGCAGGAATAATATTGGAAGAAGCTATATGGAGGCTCCAGATATTGACTCATTTATCAGTTTTAAAGGGTCTGATAAAATTGAAGTCGGAGATTTTGTTAAAATATTAATTACAAAAAATAAAGGTTTTAAGTTAGAAGGTGAATTGATACAATGAAAGTTGCTCTTTTGTGTGTGGGATCTGAATTAACTGTTGGTGCAATATCAGAAACAAATTCTAATATCTTGTCTTCAAAACTTGAGAAATATGGTCACGAAATAGAAACAATAATTGTCGTTCCCGACGATCTGGCTGTAATATCAGCTCAAATTCAGTATCTTTGTGAATATTATGACTTTGTTTTTATCTCTGGAGGATTGGGGAATACCTTTGATGACATTACCAGAGAGGCAGTGTCTAATTTTACAAAATTGCCCCTTAAGAAAAACCTTGATTTGCCCGAAAAGATGGCTTATACCATTGCAGGCTCGGAAGTATTTTTAAACAAGGTTGGCCTGGCTCCTGGCTTAGTAGTTCATTTTATTGGAAAAAAAATAATACTTCTTCCTGGAGTGCCTGCTGAATTTGATTACCTTTTGGATCTTATTTTAGATAAATTATTTTTAGAGATTAAGAATAATCTATACATATATTATTATCATTTGTTGCTTAAATTTGAGAGGTCGGTTGAAAGTGATCTGCCAAAAGACCTTTTGGAAGATTTTGAGATCTCGATGACTATATTAGGTTTGGATAGTGAAGTCTTGCTTATTTTAAAAACCGACTCAAGTAAAAAGGCTGCCTATTGGGACAGAAGATTAAAAAAGATTTTTAAAGATACCCTTTACTATTCTGGAAATTCGCGTTCTAATTTTGAGACTGAAGCTTACAAGGTTCTTAAAAAAAGAAATCAAACGATAAGTATTGCAGAATCATGTACTGGTGGATTGGTTTCGTCGAGGTTTGCAGCTTTACCTGGAGTTAGCAGCATTTATTTGGGCTCTATCGTTACCTATAGCAATGATTCAAAAAAGAAATTGTGTGATTTTTCTGGAGATAGTGTCTCACCTGAGGCAGCGCTTTCTCTTGCAAATGCGTCAAGAAAGATATTTGGAAGCGATTGGGCTATTGGAGTAGTGTGTTATGCTGGTCCAGAGGGAGAGACTGTCGGTCAATCGTATATATCAATTGTTGGAGATGCGTCTTATTCTTTTGAAAAGCTATTTAAGGGGGATAGGGTCTTCATACAGAAAAGGGCTGCGTCATTTGCACTGGCTAACTTTTTAGGAGTAATTACAAAAAAGTGAGATTGTTTATTGCTTATAAGATTCATATCAATACCGCTAAAGATATATATCTTAATATAGTCAATTTTGAAGCTTTTAAGGGTCACAAGATTGTTGATTACAATAATTACCACATTACATTCAAATTTTTGGGAGATATAAATTTAAGCGCTCAGATAATTTCTGACAAGCTTGCAGAATCACTTTGTGGGGTTTCAAGTTTTCATTTTTATTTGTCGAACGAAATTGGTTATATGCCTTCGTCACACAAGCCTAAACTTGCTTATCTAAAGATATATGAGGAAGACGATAAATTTAATGGTCTATTTAAAAATATTGATAATGGTATGGGCAGTTTGGGTTTTGAATTGGGCAGGATGAAATTTATGCCACACTTGACTTTGGTTAGGTTCAGAGAAGCTAAGATTAATCATGCTATACTTCCAACTTATATTGATAAACAATCCAAAACAGAGGTTATCTTAGATAAAGTTTCATTATTTCAAAGCATTCTTCGCCCTGAGGGCCCCATTTACAAGGAGGTGTTTTCAGTTAAGCTATGAACGAAAAAGAAATGAGCCTTGTAGATCATCTTAACGACCTAAGGAAAACACTTATAATTGGTTTTGGATCTTGGTTTGTGGGGGTTGTGATTTCATGGTTTTTTAAGGACAAGGTCTTAGATTTTATTACCTCAAGCATGCCAAAGGGCACACTTGTTTATTTCTCTCCTCTTGAGATGTTTACTACCGATTTAAAGCTGTCAGTGGTCTTGGGATTTATAATTATGTCACCTGTTATATTTTACTGTATATGGTGGTTTTTGGCTCCTGGCCTTTATGAAAATGAGCAAAAATTTGTGAAGAGATGGATGCCAATAATGGTTATACTATTCTTTATCGGTGCAATTTTTTCGGCAAAGATAATTTTGCCATTTGTATTAAATTTCTTTGTGTTTCACACCACCAGCTTTGCTATTCCAAAACTTGCAATTACGAATTTCATATCATTTTATTTTTTAACTATAATATTTTTTGGACTTATGTTTCAGCTGCCATTGGTCTTGTCACTATTGATATTGTTAAACATAGTTTCTTATCCCACATTAAAAAAGTTAAGAAAATTTTTCTATATTTTAATCTTCTTGTTTATAGGCTTTATCAGTCCACCAGATTTGTTTTCACAGGGGATTATGTTTGTCCCATTGATGATACTTTTTGAAATTGGCATGTTTATATCATCCAGATTAAAGCCTATGAAGTTTTAGATATGGATAGAAGAAAATATCCCTTTCCCATTCTTGCTGCTAGTGGTCTGTTAATAGAAGATGGCAAAATTCTTTTGGTTAAGAGAAAGAGCCCTCCCTCAATTGGCCGCTGGTCACTGCCAGGAGGAGTGGTAGAAAAGGGTGAGAGTTTAAAAGATGCTGTAAAGAGGGAGTTTTTCGAAGAGACATCGCTGAGCGTTGAGGTCGTAAAACTATTAACGGTTTATGAAAAGATTGAAGTTCAAGAAGATAAAGTAGGGTATCACTATGTAATTTTATTGTACTTGTTGGAATATATAAATGGTTCTCTGAAGGCAAACGATGATGCCAAAGACGCTTCTTTTTTCTCAAGAGATGAAATTATGGGGTTAAATTTGACTGATGGATTGATTGAAGTTTTAGACGATGCTTTTGAGAAGATTTAGTCTTCTATTTTTGGCAAGATTCTAATCATGGCCTTAAAGGTATTTATCAAGTGTTTGTCCATTGCAGTCCTTGCTAATTGTGGATCTTTTTTCTTTATGGCATCTAATACTTCAATGTGCTCTCTTATTACCTGTTCGTAATCCCATGATTTTGTCAATGCCTTTATGCCAGACAGGTTCATAACGTCTCTGGTATCATCTAAAAATCTTACAATATATCTATTTTTCGTTAATTCTGCAATGGTGCTATGAAATTCTCTGTCAAGATCTACGAATCCTACATAATTTTTCTTTGCTATCCTTTTTTCCGAATTTAAAATGATTTTTTCAAGCTTTGCAAGGTCTATGTTTGCTTTTGTCCTGGCAAGCTTTTCTGCTGAAAAACCCTCAAGTATTCTTCTTATCTCAAATATCTCTTTCAGATCGAATCTGTTTAAGCTGCCAATCAATATGCCCTCTCTTGGTATGACAGTAACAAGCCCTTCTTTTTCTAACTTTAAAATGGCCTCTCTAATAGGAGTTCTACTCATATTAAATCTTTCAGCAAGTCCTCTTTCTGTCTCTAACTCGCCAACTTTTATCTTTCCAAGGAATATATGTTTTTTTAATTTTTCGTAAGCTTCGTCAGAAAGGAGATGCTTTCTTCTTTTATAAGTCTTTGGCATACTAACTGGTCCTCCACAGGATTCTATTTTTAGTTTAAAATGATTATAACATGATTAAAAAATTTAAAAAGAAAAAAATTTCACTAAACTTAAGACAATTTACAAATGAAATCTCAAACTTATTAAAAAACAATGTTAATAATTCTTGGTTAGAATCAAGAATTATTTTATCACACTTTTTTGATATCAGTATGGTAGATATGTATTTATTTGATAATATAGAAGTTGATTCTGGTAAGATAGATTTAATCTATCAGGCAGTCAATTCACGGTTAAAAAATAAACCACTTGAATATATAGTTGGATATAAATTTTTTAGATTTTTAAAATTAAGAGTCGATGAAAATGTGCTTATACCCAGAAATGAAACCGAAGAAATAATTGACATGGTAAAAAAACTATTTCCAAAAGCAAAATACTTTTTAGATATTGGAACTGGCTCTGGGGCAATAGCCCTTTCTATAGCAAAGGAAATTGAAAATTCTGTAGTATATGCTACTGATATTTCCAAAGAAGCGCTAAGGGTTGCTAAGACAAATGCCAGGGAGAACGATCTGGAGAATAGGGTTCACTTTGAGATTAATGATTTATTTCCTTCGGAAGATGCGAAGTTTGACGTTATAATCTCTAATCCTCCATATATTGATCTAAACAACATAAAACTGTCTTTAATTAGTGAAGAGATTTATTTTGAACCAAAGATAGCTCTTTTTGCAGAAAACAAAGGTTTGTATTTTTATGAAAAAATCTTATCAAAAGCAAAGGACTATCTAAAATTCAATGGTAGCTGTATATTTGAAGTTGGCTTTAATCAATCAAGAGAAGTTATTGAAATTGGAAATGCCAATGGTTTTAGGTGCTTTGCTCTTACAGACATCTTTAATGTTGAGCGTTTTGTCGTATGTACTCTTGAGATGATAAAATGATAATATGAATTCGTATAAAATAGAATACAAATTTTATAGTTTATTAAAATTTAGGGGGTTAATCCTTGAATAGAGTTGAAGTTTGGTTTAAAGATGGAGTTTTTGACGCTGAAGCAGAAGGAGTGCTCAGGCAAATTGTTTCAATAGGCGTGGCAAGCGTACATGATGTTAGAATTGCGAGAGTTTATAATATCGAGGGGGATTTTCTTCAAAGCGATATAGAAGATATTGCAAATAATTTGTTGATTGATCCAGTTGTCGAAACTTTTGTTTTGGGCAGGCAGGAGAAAAAGGGAGAAGATGTAGAAATAATTTTTAATCCTGGAGTAATGGACAGCGCTGAGGATCCTGTAAAAAGAGGCATAAAAGCTCTGGGATACGACAGCGTGAAAGCCTGCAAGACCTCAAAGAGATATATCTTCACAGGTGAGTCTATATCTAAAAAAGATATTTCGAAGATTTGCGAAAAAGTCTTGATGAATAAATTGATACAACACGTTGTAAAGGGCAAAGAAAAAATTTTACTCGATTTGCCGTCATTTAAATTTAAGAAAATTATAATACCTATAAGAAATTTGACAGATCAAGAGTTGAAGCAATTATCTGTTAAGAGGGCCTTGAGCCTTGATCTGAGTGAAATGAAAATTATAAAAAATTATTTTGCAAATGAAGATAGAGATCCGACAGACGTAGAGCTGGAAACTATTGCTCAAAGTTGGTCTGAGCACTGTGTACACAAGACATTTAAATCTGAGGTTGAGGTAGATGGAGAAATTCTTCCCCCAATGTTTACCCTGATTAAAGATGCTACCGATACTTTAAAACCAAAGAAACCATATTTGATTTCAGTTTTTGATGATAATTCTGGAGTTATAAGCTTTGATGAAGATTGGGCTCTTTGTTTCAAGGTGGAAACGCACAATCATCCTTCAGCTTTAGAACCTTATGGAGGGGCTGCCACGGGAATTGGCGGTGTGGTTAGAGACATTATGGGTACGGGTCTTTCCGCAAAACCCATTGCAAACACAGATGTGTTTTGTTTTGGCAATATTGACGTTTCGCAAGACGAGTTGCCGAAGGGCTCTTTACATCCAAAGAGAGTTTTAGAAGGGGTATTCAGAGGCGTTAGAGATTATGGGAACAGGATTGGTGTTCCTACTGTAAACGGAGCTGTATTGTTTCATGATGACTACGTAGGTAATCCTTTGGTTTTTTGCGGATCTGTGGGAATTATGCCTAAGAAATTTTCATTAAAGGGAGAGCAAGATCCAGGCGATCTTGTCTTATTGGTCGGTGGAAAGACAGGGAGAGATGGGATACATGGTGTTAACTTTGCTTCTCTTGAATTATCAGAAGAATCTGAGGTAGTTTCATCTGGCGCTGTGCAAATCGGAGACCCTTTTACTGAGAAAAAACTTATAGATACAATATTGAAAGTAAGAGATAAAGGATATATAAAGAGAATTACCGACTGTGGTGGAGGTGGACTTTCAAGCGCTGTAGGAGAAATGGGAGAAGAAACTGGAGTCGAGGTCTATCTTGACAAGGTTCCATTGAAATATCAAGGACTGAATTATTTTGAGATATGGATCTCTGAGTCACAAGAAAGAATGGTTCTGGCAATAGCTAAAGAGGACAAAGATGAAGTATTAAAGATTTTTCAATCTGAGGATGTGGAAGCAACTGTTATTGGAAAATTCACTAATGATAAGAAGTTAAGGCTCTATTATGAGGATTTTGAAGTATCAAGCCTTTCAAATGAATTTTTGTTCAATGGTTGGAAGGGTGCAAGTGAAAAAATAATATCTAAAAAGCCTAATTTTGATGTACATGATAATAGCTATAATAAAAAGATAACAGATTTTTCTGAAGCCTTTCACAAAGTTCTATCTTCATACAACGTATGTTCAAAAGAAAAATTCATTTCTGGCTATGACTTTGAGGTTCAGGGCATGAGCGTAGTCAAGCCCTTGGTGGGTCTGTATAGGGATGGACCTTCTGACGCTGCCGTCTTAAGGCCTTTTTGGGATAAAGCTAAAGGCTTCGCAATTTCGAATGGAATTAACTCGCTTTATGGAATTATGGACTCATATTGGATGAGTGCATCGGTAATAGAGGAGGCTCTTAGACAGCTCGTATGCGTGGGTGCTGATATAACCCAGGCTGCTATATTGGATAACTTTGCCTGGGGTTCTCCTAAAAAGCCAGAAAATATATGGAACTTGTATCAATCCGTGAAGGCCTGTCACGATTTTTCTTTAGAATTTGAGGTACCATTTATATCAGGTAAAGACAGCTTGTACAATGAGTTTACTTATCAGGATAAGGTAATATCTGTCCCGCCTACCTTGTTAATATCTGCTATTGCTATAGTTAAAGATGTCGAAAAGGCTATTACATCTGATATTAAAGCTCCAGGGAATATTCTCTATCTTTTGGGCAAAACCTATAACGAAATAGGCGGTTCACAGTTCTTACAAGCGATGTTCAATTCTTCTGAGGGCAATGTACCAAAAGTATATGCAAAAGATTCCTTCCCTTTGATGAAAAGGCTTTCAAGGGCTATTGAGCTTGGATTGGTAAGCTCTTGTCACGATCTATCTGATGGAGGCTTGGCTGTATGTGTTTCCGAGATGAGCTTTTCGGGCAATTTCGGTGCAAGAATTCATCTAAAAGATGTGGTATGCGCAGAGCCAATAGACAAGGACGAAGTTGTTTTGTTTTCTGAATCAAACGGCCGATTTCTGGTAGAGGTTAAACCTGAAAACCAGGAGGAATTTGAAAAGCTATTAGAAGATTCAGCTTTTTCTGTAATAGGGAAGACTTGCGAGGAGCCATATCTTACTGTAAAAGGGTTAAGTGAAGAAACAATACTTAAAGAAAATATATATGCTTTGAAAGAGTCATGGAGAAGCCCTCTTTTGCCCGATTATTTGAAAAAGAAAACTCCTCATTCTTTTGGCAAAAAACCTTTTTCGATCCCAAATATAATCCTGGACAAGAAGCCTAAGGCTATGGTGTTAAGGGCTTCTGGCGCAAACTGTGACGGCGAGACTATACGCGCACTTGAAAACAGTGGTGCTAAGGTTGAATCATTTCACATTAACAGACTTATCAATAACGAAATAAAATTTGATGAGTATAGAATATTGATTCTTCCTGGAGGATTTACCTACGGAGACTACATATCAGCTGGAAAAATTATGGCAGTGGAATTTGCAAAGATATTTAAAGATATAAATAATTATGAGAATTTGCTAATCATTGGAATTTGTAATGGTTTTCAGGTTTTGGTGAAGACAGGAATTTTGCCAGGATTGGAAGAGAATAACTTTAAGCAAAGCGTCACCCTTACCTATAACACTTCAGGGGCTTTTCAGTGCGAATGGGTAAATATGAAGGTTTTGGAAAATAGATGTCTATTCGTTCCAAATGAGTTCTCAGAAATAGAGCTTCCAATAGCTCATGCAGAAGGAAGATTTTATGCAAAGACAGACGTTTTAGAGAAGATGTTTGCCAATAAACAAGTAGTATTTGCCTATGATAAGTACAACCCAAATGACTCGAAAGAAGCTATCGCTGGTATTACAGACAGATCGGGCAGGATATTGGGGTTAATGCCTCATCCTGAAAGGAATTTTTTAATTACTCACCACCCCTATAAAATCGAGAGAAATTATGGCTCACTTTTGTTCAATAAGGTTGTAAAAGTAGCAAGTGAAATTTAAATTTTCTTTTCTTTTTTGAAGAGTTTTCCAAAGAAGCTGGAAAACTCTTCATATGATGGGCCAAAAATTACAATTAAAATAGCTGGCAAAAATGGAGGGATAGCCCATATCCAATATACAGGCCATAATATTATCGTGGAGATAATAAAAAGCACTAAATAATAAGTTATATGAGCTTTCGTAACTTTCTGTCTTCTCATTCTTTTCATATCATAGATTATACAATAAAAATTTGATGGAGGTTAGAATTGATTAAAAAAATCTTTATATTGCTCTTGCTGATGATGTGTGTTTCTTTAACTTTTAATGTGGATTGTGCATTTTCGAAAGCAGGAGGCGGTAAAAGTTTTGGCTCTGCTGGAACACATAGCTATTCTGGGGGAAACAAATACGTAGCTCCAAACTTAAATACTCCTAAATCTACATCTCCAACCAATCCAGGCATTAATCAAAATCAACCTTCTTTTTTGAGGAACTTCTTTGGTGGGTTAGTTGGCTCTTTGGCTGGTATTGCGTTATTCTCGATGTTTGGCAGTTTGTTCGGATTTAGCGGACCAAATAGTTCGGTGGCAGGGCTGTTTCTTATAATAATTCTTGGAATTTTGGTAGTTTACTTGATTAATTTTTTTTCAAAAAGAAGGACCTCTCAAGAAAATATATATAATAGAGAAGCAACTGGAGAAGGCTATAGAGCCTCGAATTATTCAAATACTGATTCTACTCAAGGGGTAGCTCTGGGATCAGTACAAGCAAAGATGGACGTTGACAATGGTCTAAAAGAAATTGAAAAATTGTTTCCTTCTTTTTCAGAAGAAGAGTTAAGGCCTAAAATTAAGGATATGTTTTTAAATATTCAAAAAGCATGGTCAGGGAAAAACATTGGTGGGTTGAAAAATCTTATTACCGATGAAATGCTTTTAAATTTCCAAAAGCAAATTGAAGAGCTAAACAGTAATGGCACAACCAATATTGTAGAGAATATTTCAGTAAAAAGAATGGAATTGGTGGATGCCTGGATGGAGAGAGAATCTATATACGCGACCTACAAAATTGAGGCAACTATGTCAGATTACGATGTTGACAGCAATGGAAGTATAGTCAGAGGCGATAAAGATAGGGCGGTTGATTTTCAGGAGCTTTGGAGCTTTGTATCCAGAGATTCAGTTAAATGGGAGCTTTCGGCAATAAATCAGATATAATATTATCTTTATTTCGTTAGATTAAAGATTTTTATTGCATCTGTATTTAATTTAATTTATAATATTACTTCGTCGGGGCGTAGCGCAGGGGTAGCGCACTCCTTTGGGGTGGGAGAGGCCGGTGGTTCAAGTCCACTCGCCCCGACCATGTGATTGTTTTATTATGTGAAATAATTATTCATGATAGTTTATTCTGTATCAATCTGCTTAGTTTGTATTCTTATATATCACATCATATGATAATATTGATATTGTAGAGGCATTATTTAAATTTTATTGGTAAATAGGTTATAAAGTTAAAGTTGCGTTAGTAGAGATTGAGTGTAAAACTTAATAAAAGCTAAAGATTGAAATTATAAATTAATAAAACTGATAATATGTTGGGAGTGAAAAAAGGGGTAAATTATGCCAAAACCATTATTTGATACTAAAACATTAAATTTCTCAGAATTATTAGGAAACTCAAAAATTTATAAGGTCCCAAGATATCAACGAAGTTACTCTTGGGATATTTCAAATTGGGAAGATTTATGGCTGGATATTTTGGCACTTAAAAACGATGAAGAATTAGTACATTATCTTGGTACCATTGTTCTACAAACAGAAGATAATAAAACTTTCACTGTTATAGACGGTCAACAAAGAATGGTTACCCTAAGTATTCTTGTTCTTGCATGTTTAAAATTACTTGACGACCTAATCAACAATGGTATAGAACCCGAAAAAAACAAAGAGAGAAAAGAAATATTTATCAATCAATATATAGGATTTAAAGATCCTAAAGCGCTCACATATCAATCAAAACTCACACTAAATGATATAGATAAAGATTTATATAGTTCTTATTTAGTTCAATTGAAAACTCCATCAAATCTGTCCAGGCTTCCAAATTCTAATCAATTGATGGTTAAAGCTTTCAATTACTTTATCGACAGTTTAAAGAGTATTGAATTAAAAGATAATAGTGATGCAATTGTGGATTTTATTGAGTCAGTAGTTTCAAGTAAACTTTTTTTCATAGAAGTAGTGGTTGACGATGCTTTATCAGCATACACGGTTTTCGAAACTCTTAATGCAAGAGGTGTTGAGCTAACAACTACTGATCTACTGAAAAATTATCTATTCTCATTGCTGGATATTAAGATAGACATTAACAACTTACAACCAAGATGGGATAAAATTGTTAATATTGTTTCTTATAGAAAATTTCCAGTTTTCCTAAGATATTTTATTAACTCTCAACAACAAATTGTAAGGTCTGAAAGATTATTCAAGGCAGTCAAAAGTAAAATATCAAGTAAGGATAATGTTATTAAATTAATAGATGAATTAGAACAGTATGCCGATATTTACGTGGCTTTAGATGAGCCTGATAATGAACTATGGCAGAATAACGTTAATATTAGAAAAATGATAAACGAACTAATTCTTTTTAATGTTCAACAGCATAAATCTTTGCTCCTTTCAGTATATTTTAAAATGAATCAATATTTTGAAGATGTCTTGAGAATTATTAGGGCATTGACTTTTAGATATAACGTAATAGGGAAACTAAACCCAAACGAATTAGAAAGAGCATATAATAGTGTCGCCATTCAAGTTTATAAAGGAGAGATTTCCACTCCGCAAGCTGTTCAGAAAGAATTAAAAAGTGTATATGTTGATGACGAATCATTTAAAAATTTTTTTAGCATAAGGACCTTTGATACCAGGAATACAAAAGATAAAAAATTAATTCGCTATATTTTATTGGCAGTTGAAAATCAAAAATTTAATAAAGACTATCATCTATTTGATACTAATGTAACTATCGAACATATATTCCCAGAAAACCATATGGATGCAGAAGAAAATATAGACGATTTGTTGATTTATAGATTGGGTAATCTAACATTACTTGAAGCAAGTTTAAATAGAGAATGTGGCAATAAACCATTTAAAGAAAAGATAGAAATTTATAAAAAATCACAATATGAAATTACCAAAGAAATCTTAGAAAGTGCCGAATGGGGTGTGGACGAAATTAGAAATAGACAAATAAATCTGGCAAAAACAGCCACCTCTATTTGGAGATTTACCTATTAAGAGATAAAATAATTGATAAGTTATCAAAGATTGAAATTATAAACTAATAAAGACTTTTAGGTTGGGATGACAAACAAATTTATGAATCAAGATGAAATTAAAAAAGGTGAAATAGCAATCTATAAGTCCAAAGAAGGACCTGAGATTGAAGTTAAATTAGAGCAAGATACTGTTTGGCTAGACGCTCATTTTATAGCGCGGCTTTTTAATGTCAATCGTCCTGCAATTGTTAAGCATGTAAATAATATATATAAGACAGGTGAGTTGGATAAAAGCTCAACCTGTTCCATTTTGGAACAGGTTGCAGCCGATGGTAAAGTCAGAAAAATGAATTTTTATAATCTTGATATGATAATTTCAGTTGGTTATCGTGTTAATTCAAAAAAAGCGACCCAATTTCGTATCTGGGCAACCAAAATTCTCAAAGAGCATCTGGTAAAAGGCTATACCATAAACGAAAAGCGACTCTTACAAGTACGCTCTCAATTGAAAGAATTGCAAGATACAATTTCGTTTTTGCAAGAAAAATCGAAGCACAAATTGCTTTCTGGACAAGAACAAGAAATTTTTAATCTACTTGTCAATTATTCAAAAACACTCTCACTCCTTGAACAATACGACAAAGAAGAACTTCCACTGATTAAAAAAACCAAGAGTAAGTTTATCCTGAAATATGAAGATACTATAAATGTTATCAGCAAAATAAAGAAAGATCTTGCTGCCAAAAAGGAAGCAAGTGATTTATTCGGACAGGAGAACGGGGAAAAGTTTAAAGGTATTTTAGGTAATATTTATCAAACCTTTGATAAAAAAGAGCTGTATCCTTCTCTTGAAGAAAAGGCAGCCCATCTTTTGTATTTTGTCATTAAAGATCACCCCTTTGTAGATGGGAATAAGAGAATTGGCTCGTTTTTATTTATTTATTTCTTAGAGCGCAATGATTTTCTCTATCGCAAAACAGGCGAAAAGAAAATTAACGACAATGCCATGACAGCACTGACACTTTTAATAGCAATCAGCAATCCAGATGAAAAAGATAAATTAATAAAAATCACTACAAATTTGTTGAATTTATAGACGCTCTTAGTTGACGAAATTTTTGATGTAGAATATAAAAAATATTAGAGCTATATTGCTTTGTGTTAAAATAAATTAATATATTGAAATTAGAAAGGTGGGGTTGTTGTGAAAAACATATGTTTATCTTTTATAGTTTTTTTGATGATGAGTGCTTTAGTTTTTTCTGGAGTTTCTTATTCAAAGGGACCTGGAGCTATTTCAAATCAAAATAAAGCTGAAAACTTTGGAGACTTTGTAAATGACAACAATCACGGCCAACAAATTAAAGACATAAATATTCAAAAAAATCAAGAAAAACAAGAGATACAGAACGAATTTAAAAACGAAATCCAAGAGAAAAACGAAATTAAGAATAATGGCGGCTCAGAAGAAGAGACTACAAATGAACAAAATCAGATCGATCAATTAAAGCAAGAGAAAAAGGATATAAACAAAGAATATACTAATGAGCTTAAAGCAAATGGAAAAGAAAATAATGAATAAGTTTATATTTATTTTGTAAAATGAACATACATGACGCTATTTTATATACCCATATAGAAAATAAAGTCAGGTGCCTTGTTTGCCCGAGGTTGTGCACTCTGTCTGAGGGAGAAACGGGTTATTGCGGTGTAAGAAAAAATATCTCTGGAGAGCTAAAAACTCTAATCTATTCTTTGGTTTCATCTGCTGCTGTAGATCCAATAGAAAAAAAGCCACTTTTTCACTTCTTCCCAGGGAGCAGAGTTTTTTCAGTAGGGTCATTCGGGTGTAACTTCAGGTGTTTAGGGTGCCAAAATTGGCAGATAGCTTGCTCTCAGCCTACCGCAGGCGAGGATATATCTCCAGACTATCTTTTAGAGTTGGCTAAGAGATATTCGTGCAGAGGGGTAGCCTGGACATACAATGAGCCAACTATCTGGATAGAGTACGTATTGGACTCTGCAAAGATAATCAAAAAAAGTGGCTTATATACTGTGATGGTTACGAATGGATACATCACTTTAAAGGCTCTTGACGTTATTGCACCGTATATTGATGCTTACAGAGTAGATCTAAAAGGCATAAGGGGCAAATATTATCGTGAAGCTGCAAGCGTAGAAGATATCAAGCCTATTTTGTTGGCCATAAAAACTGCTAAGGATAAATATAATTGTCATATAGAGATTGTCACAAATGTAGTTCCAGGATACAACGACTCTTCAGATGAAATATCTGAAACTGCTAGCTGGATCAAAAATGAATTGGGCGAAGATACGCCCTGGCATATTACAAGATTTTTCCCCCAATATGAACTTTCAGACTTAATGCCGACTTCTGTAGAAAAATTAAAAGAGGCGTATAAAATTGCAAAAGGGATTGGTCTCAATTATGTTTACATGGGCAATCTAACTGATGGAGAAGAAAATACTTATTGCCCTTTTTGCGCTGAACTCCTAATAGAAAGGAATGGATATGAAATTTTGAGAAATCAACTAAAAAGCGATAAATGCCCTAAATGTGGAAAAAATATTAATATAAAAGGTATAAATTATGTTTAAAGATAGACTTGAGGCTGCAAAGCTGCTCTCTGAGAAGATAAAAGAAAATTTGAGAAATATAAACGATGCTATAGTCTTGGCTATACCAAGGGGTGGCATCATCGTCGGTGCTGAAGTTGCCAGGTTTTTTGGATGGGATCTGGATATTACTATACCCAGAAAACTTGGTGCACCTGGAAATCCCGAGCTTGCTGTGGGAGCTATTGGAGAACACGGCGGTCTGGTGATAAACGACAGAGCATATAAGCTTTTGGGGATTGACAAGGATTATCTTGATAAGGTTATTGAAAGAGAGAAAAAAGAAATTGAAAGAAGAAATAGCCTTTATAGGACAAAGAGATTTGATTATAAAGGCAAGAATCTTATTATAGTTGACGATGGAATAGCTACAGGATCTACTGTTATCGCAAGCATAAGAGGGCTAAGAACTTTTGAACCAAAATCAATTGTGGTGGCTGTGCCCGTATTGCCTTTTGAAACTATAGACTTGATTAAAAAAGAAGCTGATGTTCTTATCTATCTGGCGGCTCCGAAAGAATTTTGGGCTGTAGGGCAGTTTTATGCAGATTTTGGAGAAGTGAAGGACGATGAGGTAATAAGAATTCTAAAGGAATTTTCTAAAGATATTAAAGATAGTTAACGCCAGGATAATTAATGAGAGTATTATTATAAATTCGTCTTCTTTTGATGCAATTTTTGAATAAAGAGTTTCGTAATTTTTAATATAAAAGTTATCAAATAAAACTCCTGTTCTGTCTGCTGGAAGTATTTTCATAATATCCCCATTTGAACTAATAAAGGCAGATGGGCCAGTGTTTCCTGCCCTGATTATTGGCACTCCAAACTCAATAGCTCTAAATCTGGATACGTTTAGATGCTCTATGGGTTCATAGGTATTTTCAAACCAGCCATCATTGGATGCTACTATTAAGAGATTTATATGGTTATCCATTAATTTTCTGTATATCAGCATTGGCAGAGTGTCCTCGAAGCAAATTAGAAATCCTATGTGAAGGTTTTTGTATTGGAACGGTTTTGAACCTTTGCCTCCTTCAAAATCTCCCAACTGTGGCAAAAATTTATTTAGAAAACTAAGATTTTTCGGTATTGGGTTAAACTCCCCAAATGGAACAAGGTGTTCTTTTCTGTATATCACTTTGCTTTCTTTGCCATTTAGATAGTATATGGAATTGTAATATAGATTATTTTTACAGTAAATCGAGCCTACAAAGGAGGGTTGATCTGGAGTTATCACCTTATTTTCGTTTAGGCACGTTCTAAATATAACCTCTGGAGTTACTATCAGGCTATCTGGATGTTTTTTCCCTAAATCAAATAAGTCTAAATATTGTTTATCTATAAGGCTCTCGTAATTTTCATCGTATAAGAAAATCGGCCTGAAATTTCCTTGCAAAACAGTAAATTTTTGTCTGTAGCCATTGTTTTCATTTACAGGTATAGAATTTATAAGCGTACCCATCAAGACGAGAAAGCATAGAAAGTAAAGCGCTTTTAGAATATTTTTTTTATCTGAAAAAAGCATGTTTATGTAAAACACTAAAAAAGTCAACCCTATAACGCCAATGAGGCTGGCTATATACATAAAAGGTGTGTCTATAAGGGAATACCCAGGGCTTTCCAGTCCAAAGGCATAAGTTCCAGAATTTCTTAATATTTCTGAAAGTGTCAAAAAAAGAGGCAATGAAATAGTGTATAATTTCTTAGGTATATTTTTTTCAATTTTTTGCCAGATTACAATTGGTAGGAACCAAAAAAGAGATAGATATACAGACATTAGAATAACAATATGCAATCCAAATATTGATAACCAAATAATATTTATGAAAAAATACAAAAAGATATTAAAATATAAAAGAAATAAATTTTTCTTATTTGGTTTTAAATTTTTTATGATATAAAAAAGAGGTGATAAAAAAAAGAAAATTGAAATGTTGCTTCCAAGATATTTTTGGCTAAGTACAGTAAAAGTTATTGTGAAGAAAGATAAAACCCATAAGTAGTTATTTTTTTTTGTCACATCAATTAAAGAGGAGGTGAGCCTTATGAATTTAAGGTTACTTTGGTCAGCTTTTTGTTCTCTCATATTTTTTATTATAGGATATTCTATTGTGAAAATGTCACTTTTCGATTTTCTTTTTCCATGGCAAGAAAAATCTATAGGAACTTTGTCTTTTTACCTTATTCCTATTTCTTTTGCTGTAATTAGTTTTTTAATTGCTTTTTTCTCGTGGAGATGGCTATACAATAGCTTGAAGTTTTTTTTAAACAAAATTACTTCCTTTTCGCTTTTTGATATTTTTCTGCCATTATTAGGCTTATTTTTAGGGCTGATCATCTCTTTGCTAATAACCTGGCCTCTTTCATTTCTGCCTCTGATGGGAATGCTAAAGCTAATACCGCTTTTGTTTAATCTTGTTCTTGGATTCTTGGGAGTTTATCTGGCTCTAAAGAAAAAAAGAGATATTGAAAGCGCTTTCAAATTATTTTCGAAATTCTATCAGAAAGCATCCTCCTTGATTCTTAGTATTAGCGACAGACAACACGTAAAAAATATTGTGCAGGTGAATAATTATTCAAAGATTATCGACACAAGCGTAATAATAGATGGCAGAATTCAAGATATATGGAGAACTGGTTTCCTGGATGGAAAGATTTTTATACCGTCTTTTGTAATAAAAGAAGTGCAGCAGCTTTCTGATTCTACCGATCCTATGAAGAGAGCAAGAGGCAAGAGGGGTCTGGAGATTCTTAATTCATTTAAAGAAGAGGCGAAGGAATCTATTGTAATAGACGAGATTGACTATAAGGGCTTAAATGGGGTTGATGAGAAACTGATAAAATATGCTCAGGGTATCCCTAATTCAAGCATTATTACAAATGATTATAATTTAAATCAAGTTGCATCGTTATTGAACGTAAGAGTTTTAAACATAAACGATCTGGCTAACGCTGTGAAGGCGGTAGTCCTTCCTGGAGAGGAAATCTCTATCCAGATAGTTAGAGAGGGCAAGACTCCAGGCCAAGGAGTGGGGTATCTTGAAGACGGCACAATGGTGGTAATTGAAGATGGCAAAAATCATATAAGTTCGCAAGTAAATATCGCTATTACAAGCGTTTTGCAAACGTCATCTGGAAGAATTGTCTTTGGGAGAATATTGTCTTGAGTGTCTGGTCGGTAATAGTAGCTGCTGGAAAGGGTGAGAGGTTTGGCTCTTATAAGCCCTTGTTAAAAATTGAAGACAAATATATGCTCGAATATTCTGTCGAGACTATTTCAAAGAATAATAAAATTGAGGGAATAGTAGTTGTCTGTCTATCTAATTATATCCAAACTGTTAGGGAATTGTTAAAAAAATACGATCTGGTAAAATATGTAGTTCCTGGCGGCACACTGAGACAGGATAGCGTGAGAAAGGGCATATTAAAAGTTCCTGAAGAGGTAGAGTTTATAATGGTTCATGACGCTGCAAGACCTTTTGTGAGCAGCGATATAATAGTCAGATCTATAGACGCAGCGCTTGAGAAGGGCTCTTGTGTGGTATGTATTGGTGTGAATGACACCGTAAAGAGGGTGGAAAATGGTTTCATAAAAGAGACACTGGATAGAAAGTCTATATTTTTAGCCCAAACCCCTCAGATTTTTAAGAGAAAAGACCTTTTGGATGCTTTTGAGAACGCTGTGGCAAAGAGGCATATTTTTACAGATGAATCTTCATTAATGGAATTTCAGGGCACAAATCCTTTTATGATATTGGGAGATACGTCAAATATAAAGGTAACTTACCCAGAAGACCTTCTTTTGGCGGAAAAGGCTGTAGATAATTTTGAACCCTTATGCGATCAAGAAGATGCAATTGAGGAAAAAATATTTAAAAAAGAACTAAATTATTTTGTAGGGATAGGAGAAGATATTCATTCATTTGATAAGGAAAGGCCGCTGTATTTAGGGGGAGTTCTTATACCATTTGATAAAGGGTTGAGGGGACATTCTGATGCTGACGTATTGCTTCATGCCTTAATAGATGCTCTTTTAGGGGCATCTGGTATGGATGACATTGGCACTCTGTTTCCAGACACAGATCCTAAATATCAGGGCATTTCAAGCTTGACATTGTTGCACAACGTGTCTGCCCTTATTCTAAACAAAGGGTTCAAAATACAAAATATTGATATGATAATTTTTGCTGAGAGTCCAAAAATTAGGCCTTATAAAGATGAGATAATTTCTACTATTTCAAACACTTTAAATGTCGACAAAAGAATAGTAAACCTTAAGGGAAAGACTTCTGAGGGTTTGGGATTTGTCGGGAGAGAAGAAGGCATTTGGGCTAAGGCTGTAGTTCTTTTGATAAAAGAGGAGAATGACTGATGATAATAATTGTCTATTTATTGGTAATCTTGGTTTGCTGTTTTTTTGCGGTTTTGGAGGTTAAATATAGAAAACTTCCTGAAACATCTATTAAGTTGAACTATGATCCGACTAAAAAAGATATATTTAGCGATGATTTGTATTATTACCTACCTTTTTCGATTGATAATGTGTCTGATATCGTAGCCATTGTTCACGATGTAAGCTGTGTTTTGGTGGAGCCAGGTACAAGGATATTGGATATCGTTTCGGTTGGCTACCCTCAAGAGAATTATTTTAAGACCTCTTTGGCTCATCCAAAAAACGGTATACCTATATTGGTTTTGCTTCCAAAAAAATATTTTGAAAAGGGAAAATTGCAGTTTCAAATAAAATATTCTGGTAGAAGAGATATGTCTATGCAATTATCAAAATTTCATTACAGCTTTTCTGATAACGTTTTAAAAGGAGCAGTCGTTTATGAAAAACCGTATACCAATTAAAACTCATATTCTTGGGCCTGAGGACGACATTGTAGATGTAATAAAAAAGTATGCTAAGGATAAGATAGATAAAAATACAATCGTAGTAATTGCAGAAAGCCCTCTGGCTATTACTCAAGGCCGATTTTATTATCCCGATTATATTAATATAGGCTATTTTGCCAAGAGACTGTGCCTATTTTTCCCACAGATAGGCAGCCTGGCGTCTCCTTTTGCAATGCAGCTTCTAATAAATGAAGTAGGCCTTTTCAGAGTTTTAGCATCTTTCGTGATAGGTTCGGCGCTTAAGGTATTTGGCCAAAAGGGCGTGTTTTATAAATTGTGCGGCAAACAGTCTGCTCTAATAGATGATACGGCTGGCACTATTCAGCCATACGACAAGGTAATCGTAATGGGTCCAAAGGATCCTGATAATACTGCCGAAGAAATAAGCCAAGCGCTTGGCGGAGTTGGAGTGGCTATAGTGGACGCAAACGATCTTGGGGTAGCATGGGCTGTAGGGTGTTCAAAAGGCATTGATCCTAAGGAAATCGAGAGCACAATGAAAGATAATCCTGCAGGCAATGCTGATGAACAAACCCCAATAGTGTTGATAAAGTAGGATTACCTTATCTTCCTTGCGAAGATTAGATATCCTGTGTGACCTGTCATAATATCTTCTGGCCTTAGTCTGTTTGGATTTATCTTATACTTTCTGTGAGATATTTCTATTATTTCATCCACTAAAAAGTTGCCCGATTCAAGCTCATTTATTGATTGAGTTATCTGGTTTGTAGTTGGGACTATTAAGGCGAAATTTCCTCCGCTTTTCAGTGCCCTGTTTACCTTTTCGAAGTAAAACCAGGGCTCTTTTAGATCCATAAAAAACGAATCAAAAAAATCTGTATAATCTGAGTTGCCAAAATCATCATTTATAAAGGTTATATTTTGAAGTTTGCTAAACCTTTCTATATTTCTTTTGGCATTGTTCATAAAATCTTTGCTTATTTCAAATGTGACTACCTTTCCTTTTTCTGAAACCAACTCAGAGAGGATCAGTGTTAGGGAACCCGAACCTGTACCTGCCTCGCCTACAACCTTGCCGCTTCTAATATCGAGTTTTAGGACAATGTATCCAGATTCTTTTGGATATACTATTTGGGTATGTCTTTTTATTCCATACATTATATAGTCGTGTATGCTGGGTTTGAAGATATGATATTTCAAGCCGTCTGATGCAGTAAGAACCTCTCCTTCAGTTGAATTTAATATATCTTCAGGACTGATATATCCGCCTTGCAGCTGTATTTTCTGTTTGCTATCAAATTGAAATATCTTTTTCCAACCCTTTTGATTTATTGCTTCAATTAATTCGTTGTCATTAATGTCCATTTTCTGTCCTTTTCATCTTTGATTTTATATTGCACAAAAAGCAAGTATCGTCATTATAAGTCTGATAATGACAGATTTTGCACCCTTTTAATTTTTCGTCTGATTCTTTAAAGAATGTCCTTTTTATATTTTTGATATATTGTAGATAAAAGAAAGACTTTGTTCCTGGCATCTTTTCGTCAATTTCATTTAGTATATTTTTAAAAAATATTGATTTCGCGTCTCTTGAGTAAGGGCATTTTTCTTCAATATATTCAATTTTTGAGATTTTTGCAAAAAAACTCATTTCTTCATCTGTTATTCGAACTAAGGGTTTAACCTTTTTTGGCATAAATTGATTGCTTTCTAACACGGGGCCCTGTTTATTTAAATATTCAACATGCCAGTGCAATACATTGCCAAGTAAGAATGCCGTCTCATCATCCAGGTTGTGACCGGTAGCTATCGTGGAGTAAGAATTTTTAGTCGCATAGGTTGAAAGTATATATCTCTTTATCTTGCCGCAAAAGGAACAAATCGGCTTTTTATATATTTTTAAGGCTTTGAAAAAATCTATGCCTAAATAATTGTTTGCTTCAATATATATTGGGTTTTCGTCTAATTTCTTCGCACAACTTTTGACCATTTCTAAAGACTTTTCTGAATATTCACCAAAAGGCATTATTATGTGAAGAGCCTTCACATTGAATCCAAGTTCTTTTAAGATAAGCCAGAGCCCCAGACTGTCCTTGCCTCCTGAAACAGCAAGAAGTATATTGTCATCTTTAGCGAGCATACCAAAATGCTTTATGACCCTTTGTGTCTGATAGACAATGTGTTCTTTAAAGTGCTCTTCGCAGAGCTTAAGGTTGTGCCTTGGTATCTTTACTACCGCATCCTCTTTGCAGACCGTGCACTTCATATGATTTTGTTCTTTTATAATATTGCCTCCCTATGTAAGCTTTATTAATAATACATCATTTTAACAGCAATTTAGGGCATTTTAGTAGGATGGGTGAGGGTTATGAACCGAGCTTAATTTGAAAACTTTTTATAAGGAATTAATTAAAATATTTATTTTTATAGACATAAAATTTCCCTATTGACAAAAAAAATTTTCGTATTATATTTGTAAGGTAAGTAAGTGATTACTTACTAATAATGATAGGGATTGGGGGCATAAAATGTTATCAAGTTTGCTACATCGTAGAGAAACATTGATATTGACTGCAATAGAAATTATCAATGAAAAGGAATTTGGTGGACTCTCTACCAGAGAGCTTGCAAAAAGAGAGGGCGTGTCTGAATCTGCAATATTTAAGCACTTTAAATCGAAAAATGACCTTATAATGGCTATTTTAGATTATTTTTCTCAATATGATAAAGCAATTATGAGATCGATTGAAAATAATAAGTTAGATCCTGTGGACTCAATCTACATGTTTATTGATTCTTTTATCTCTTATTATGAAAATTATCCAGAGATAACTGTAATATTTAACTCTTATGAAAGCCTGGTTTCAAATGATGATTTCAAACAAAAAATAAAAGAGATCTTTTTTGAGAGAAACAACTTTCTAAATAGCTTGATAAAGGATGCAATAAAGAAAAATAGAATTTCTTTGGATATTGAGAGTGAGCAACTTACAGATATCATATATGGAACCTTAAGGGGGGTTATTTACAAATGGAGACTACTTGATTACCAGTTTTCGCTTAGAAGCTACTTTATGGCAATATTGAAATTTATTTTAAAAGCTTTTTAATGGCTCTAATATTATAAGGAGGTGGTTTGTCTGAAAAATGTGATGATAGTAGATGACACTATGTTTATGAGGTTGTCTATTAGAAAAATGCTTGAAAAATATGATTTTAACATTGTTGGAGAGGCTAAAAATGGTCTTGAAGCAGTAGAACTATACAAAAAACTTAAGCCTGATATTGTAACAATGGATATTACAATGCCTGAGATGAGCGGTATTGATGCGTTGAAAAATATAATCAGCTTTGATCCGAAAGCAAAAGTAGTGATGATTTCTGCATTGGGTCAAGAAACCATGGTTAAAGAAGCTATTATTTTAGGCGCAAAAACATTTATTGTAAAACCTTTTCAGGAAGAGCGCATTATCCAGACTCTAAACAAGCTATTAGGTTCTTAATTTATTACTAATTTTTTAGAAGAAGGAGGTGATAAATTTGACAGATGATTATAAAAACGATCCTATGTTAGAGGTATATATCTTTGAGACTTCTCAGATGATAGAGCAGTTAGAACAATTATTGATTACCTCTGAGGATGAGGGAGGGTATTCTACAGATGTAATTAATGAGATATTTCGTATAATGCATACGATCAAGGGCTCTTCAGCTATGATGCTCTTTGACAAAGTTGCAGAGCTTGCACACTCTGTAGAAGACCTGTTCTTCTTTATCCGAGATCAAAAACCTCAAGGATTGGACTTTTCAAAGGTAAACGATATGGTCTTTTCTTGTCTTGACTTCATAAAGGTTGAGCTAGTCAAAATAAAAAATGGTGATGAGGTAGATGGCGATCCATCTAAGCTGATTGGGGATTTGAAAATTCTTTTATCGAGCATTAGTGGACAAGAATCCGTGGATAAAGTTATTGCAGATAAAAATGATGTCCAAGAAGTCGTTCAACAATATTATATTAGCAGTGCAAGACCTCAAAGCGAGGACGTTAAAAAAACTTTTTTAGCTAAAATCTATTTTGAAAAAGATTGTGGTATGGAAAATTTGAGGGCATTTTCTGTATTGAAGTTGCTTGATGAAGTAGGCGATGACTATCTTTATGAGCCTAAGAATATTGATGACGATAGAAGCGTAGAAATTATTAAAACTGATGGTTTTAAGATTTATATCAATACGAGTAAGAATTTTGATGAGGTACAAAATATCCTAAACAATGCAATTTTTGTAGAAAAAATCGATCTTTCTGAGATACAAAATGAAGAGTATGAAGATAAAAAGAATGTTGAAACGATTAATATTCCTGAAAATAATCCTGTAAAAATTCCTTCACCATCTTGTCAGGTGGATGTTGAAAAAGCTGAGAAAGAACATGTCAGCTTAGAACATCAAAATATTATCAATGTTAGCGTCTCCAAGCTTGATAAGCTTATGGATTTGGTAGGAGAGATGGTAATAGCTGAGGCTATGGTTGTCCAGAATCCTGACTTGAAAGATCTTGATTTACAGAATTTCTATAAATCAGCAAGGCAGCTAAACAAGATTACTACTGAATTACAAGACATAGTAATGGCTGTTAGAATGGTGCCTTTAACAGGAACTTTCCAGAAGATGAATAGAACGGTAAGGGATATGTGTAAAAAGCTGGGAAAAGAAGTGAAGCTGAAATTGGTTGGTGAAGAGACTGAAGTTGATAAAAATATTATAGAGCACATTTCAGATCCGCTTATGCACTTGATTAGAAATTCAATAGATCATGGCATTGAGATGCCTGGTTATAGAGAATCAGTTGGAAAACCACGTGCTGGCACGGTAACCCTTGAAGCAAAAAATTCGGGTAGTGATGTGCTGATAATAATTAGTGATGACGGAAACGGCTTAGACAGAGAAAAAATTTTAGCAAAGGCGCAAAAAAATGGGATTTTAAACAAAAACCCAGAGTCCTTAACTGAAAGAGAAATATATAACTTAATAATGTTGCCAGGATTTTCTACAAATGAGGAGATTACTGAATTTTCAGGAAGAGGCGTGGGCATGGATGTGGTTAGAAACAATATAGATAAGGTTGGAGGAACCATTGAAGTAGACAGCCTTGCGGGTTCTGGCACTACTATAGTTTTAAAAATACCTCTTACTCTTGCGATTATAGATGGAATGAACTTAAAAGTAGGCGATACAAGGTTTACTCTGCCCATTAACACTATAAAAGAATCGTTCAGGCCAAAAGACTCTGATCTGATTAAAGATCCAAACAACGTAGAGATGTTGATGGTTAGGGGTCAGTGTTATCCCATATTGAGAATGCATTCACATTTCAAAATTGAAACTGATATTACCAGCTTATCTGAGGGGATAATTGTTATGCTCGAACAGGATGGAAAGAGTATATGTTTGTTTGCTGATGAGCTTATTGGACAGCAACAGGTTGTCGTAAAAAGTCTTCCAAAGTATATAAAAAATTTAAAGCACATTTCCGAGTTGGCTGGGTGCACATTACTTGGTGACGGGAGCATAAGCCTTATATTGGATGTGAACGGGTTAGTGGCAAGTTAAAAAGCAAGGAGGTGTTTAATATGAGTCAAGATACGAATCAAGAACTTGATGTTAATGATGATGAGGACACACAGAAGGGGAAATTTCTGACTTTTTCTTTGGGAAATGAATTCTATGGCATAGAAATAAGATATGTTGTTGAGATTATAGGATATCAACCTATTACTAAGGTGCCCGATCTACCGAATTATGTGAAGGGTATTATAAATCTGAGAGGGAAAATAATTCCTGTTATGGATGTGAGACTTCGATTCGGTAAGGAATTTATAGAGTACAACGATAGAACTTGCATAATTGTAATAGAAGTTAACGATGTGTCTATTGGTCTTATAGTGGACGTCGTTTCAGAAGTAATATCGATATTAGATGAAAATATTGTCGAGCCACCGAAGCTTAAAAAAGAGGGGAGTCGATTTGTGAAAGGTATTGGAAAAGTGGGGGATGAAGTAAAGCTCTTGCTTGATTGTGATAAATTGCTGACCGAAGATGACTTCGAAGCCATCGAGAGTGCAATCTGATGGCATTTACATACTTTTTTCGAGATATGCAAACTCTGGAGCTTATCAGGGATAACTGTCTAAAATCTTTAGCATCAAGACAGAGAATCAAGATTTGGGATGCAGGGTGTGCTATGGGCCCAGAGCCATATTCTCTCTCTATCATATTTAGAGAAAATGTAGGGTATATGTATTTTCGAAATATCAAGATAATAGCTACCGACATAGATCAGAGTCAACAGTTTGACAAGATTATCTTGGATGGTATTTATCCACGAGAGCAGGTAGAAAGGATTCCGAAAGAGATACTCTCTAAGTATTTTGTTGATGTAGATGGTGGAAAATATTTTCAGATTATAGAGGAAATAAGAAAATCTGTTAGTTTTAGACGTCATGACCTTTTAACATTAAAGCCAATTGAGGAAAACTTTGATCTGATTTTGTGTAAAAATGTACTGCTTCATTTCAGCTATGAAGAAAGGATAAAAGTATTAACTATGTTTTATAATTCACTTAACGTTGGCGGTTTTTTGGCAGTGGAACAGACTCAAAAGATTCCTAACGAGATAGAAAATCTTTTTGTGCCAATAGTATCAAATGCCCAGCTATTTAAAAAATCTGAAACACAGGCTGCTAAAAGATGAAGGTCTTAAATTTGGTCGAAGGGTATAAATCTCATGTCTATACATCTAACGTATATCTTATTACTGGAGATTTTAATAGCATACCAGATGTAAATACCCTTATAGATGCTGGCAGAGACCCAAGCATAATTAGCAAGATTAAAAATGCCTCTACAGGAGTGGGTAAAAAAAGAGTTGAGCAACTTATCTTGACACATAGTCATTATGACCATGTGGGCATGCTTGGCGAGATAAAAAAAGAGTTTAATCCTATAGTAATGGCATTTTCAAATTTAATCGATGGTATAGATGTGATATTGAGGGATGGGGAGGTTATAAAAGCTGGAGATGCAAGCCTTGAAGTTATTTACATGCCTGGTCATAGCAATGATTCTATCTTGCTCTACGACAAGAAAAACCAAATTTTATTTGCTGGAGACAGTCCTCTAATTATTAAATCTACTGGAAACTCATATGAAGATGAGTTTATAAGAGTTTTTGAGAGGGTTTGTTCTCTGAAAATAAGAATTATATATTTTGGGCATGGAGGTCCTCTGGATAGGGGTGTGGAGGCTGTTTTAAAGAAATCCCTTTCAATGCTAAAAAAATAAGATACTAAAAAGGAGGAAGACAATGGAATGGTTTAGCAATTTGAAGATTGGAAAAAAATTGTTGTTAAGCTTTATATTGATTGCAATTATTTCAGGCATAATGGGAATTTTTGGCGTCATTGCTTTGAAGAACGTTTCTCAAAATAGCAATAATATGTACGGGAATATGACAGTACCCTTGGAGAGGCTATTAAGAATTTCGGTTGCATTTGACAGAGTTAAGTTGAATTCTTCTGAAATGGTTAATGCACAGAGCCCTAACGAAATTCAGGATCGTATTGCGAAAATTAAACAAGACAGCGCTAATATAGACTCACTTAGCAAAGAATTTTCTACTATGACCAATTCAGATCAAATGAGAAATCTTTTTCAAGAATTTCAGGCTTCCTGGTCTAATTATAAAAATCAGTTAGATAAAGAAATAGCCCTAGTCCAGGCGAACAGAAACGCTGAGGCTACAGCTTTGCTGAGTCAAAACGGAGATTTGGGCAAGGCCGGCGTGTCAACTGACAATCTTCTTACTAAAATGAAAGATATGAAGCTGACTCATGCAAAAGATATGGCAGATATTAATAATGCTACTGCTAACAATAGCAGCATCTTAATGGTAATTCTTATGCTTATAACTTTATTCCTAGCAATTTTATTGGGTATTGTTATTTCAAAGATTATCAGCAATCCTTTGAAAAAAACTCAAGAGCTTATAAATGAAATGTCAAAGGGACATTTTAGCAATAGGCTGAGGCTTACTGCCAACGATGAAATTGGTCAGATGGCAAGGGCTTTGGACGCTTTTTCTGATGAAATGCAAAAAGTTTTTATAGGCGCTCTAAATAAGATTGCTGAGGGCGATTTAAGCTTACAAATTTTACAAAAAGATGATAAAGATGAGATTACTCCTGCTATAAAAAAGACAGTTGAAAATATTAATGCACTTCTCTTAGAAACCAACAATCTTATACAGGCAACAAA